>CAYTVP010000411.1:0-4056 GCA_964441675.1 uncultured Solibacteraceae bacterium
GAAGAGCCCCCTATTGAACGCAACCCGGGAGAGCCGCTGAACGTCAAGGTTATTGTAAACTTCGCGCCGCAAAACTCCCGGTCGGCAACTTTACAGCCGGTTGATTTGGGCGCGTTGGTATCGATCCTGCGGACGATTTCGCGAGATCCCCGAATTGGAAAGTTTTCCGTGACGGCGTTTAATATTCAAGAGCAGAAGATACTGTACCGCCAGGCGAATGCGGACCGGATCGATTTTCCCTCGATCGGCAAGGCTCTCACCGACCTGAAGCTGGGAACGATCGACTTAAATCGTCTGAGCCAGAAGAATCCGGAAACGCAATTTCTGGCGCAGTTATTCCGCGAAGAGCTATCGGAGATAGGCGGGGCGGATGCCGTGATTTTCGCCGGCCCGAAGGCGCTTTTGGACCAGAATGTCCCATCCAACGTCTTCGATGAACTCGGCCCGGTCGAATGTCCGGTGTTTTACATGAATTACAATTTATGGCCCAACCACATACCGTGGCGGGATTCGATCGGACATGCGGTCCGCCATTTCCGGGGTACCGAGTACACCATCAGCCGTCCGAGAGACCTGTGGTACGCTGTCAGCGAGATCGTGTCCCGAGTGGTCAAGACGCGTATCGCACGCCAAGCAGCGCTACAGGGGGCTCAATAACAAATGAACCGGCTTTCCGTAGCTGCTATTGCCACTGCTATCCTGATCCCTTCGTCTGCCTTCGGCCAGGCACTCTTTCAAATTGAGAAGCGTTCACAATACCTGGCGCCGGGCGTCTGGTCGCCAATTCAGGTGGTCGAGCGAATGCTGGAAGTGGCCAGGTTGAAACCAGGCGAGACGGTGTACGATCTTGGCTCCGGCGACGGCCGTGTATTAATCACCGCCGCATCCAAGTTCGGCGCGAATGCCGTGGGCGTGGAGCTTTCCGAGAATCTGGCGAAGAAGTCCGAGGAGCGGATCAGGTCCGCGGGCCTCGAAGGGAAAGCCAGCGTAATTCACGGCAATCTGCTCGATATCGATATCTCGAAGGCTGACGTTGTCACCATCTATCTGCTACGGGATTCGAATGACGTTGTCCGGCCCAAGTTGGAATCTTCACTGAAGCCCGGAACGCGCGTAGTTTCGCACGATTACGAAATCCGAGGCTGGAAGCCTGTGCTGGTGGACAAAGCGGAAGCGAACAAACGCAGCCACAGCATTTATTTGTATGAGGTGGGGAAGAAGAAGTAGCTTACAGCCGGCTTCTACCGGTTGCGGATAAACTCGTACCGTTCTAGCGTTGCCGCAATTTGCTGAGTTCCCTTGCCGTTGATTGCCTGATGGCGAAGGACCTTTCCTTTACAGTGCAGAACTACGGGGGGATTGTGAGCCGGGAGTACTATCTCGTATTCGATGAGATCGCCGACATTCAGCACTGCTTTGGCGCAAAACAGGACGCCGCCTGAGCTGAGATTCTTGGTCTCTCCTGATTCTTGCAATGCCTCATGACCTGTCCGGACCAATTGGAGAGGCAATTGCAATTCATATCTCCGGGATTTTCTCTGCTCATTCACGGTAAGCAATTTTAAGGCTACGGGCTCTTCAGGGGAAAAACAAGTTACGGAGGTCCAATTCCGCTGCAGGTACTCTTAGTACGTATTTGTGAAGGCAAACGTTTGATTTATTTCATCTTGACGGTCATTCGGGCAGCGCGTCCGCCTGGCCCTCGAATGGTAGCCTGAAGGCACATGCGAGCGTTTCTTCGCATAACGTTGGGAATCGTTCTCGTGATCGTCGGCATCATCGGCTGGATACTCCCGGTTGTCCCTGGATTCCCCTTTTTGATTCCGGGTTTGATCATCCTGGGTGAGTATTTTCCGCCGGTGCGGCGACTGTTGGATTGGGCGAAGAAGAAGTACGACGAGCATAAAGCCCGCCGTAATCCTAGGCCGGGCCCCGATCCTACGCCGGAAGGCTAGCCCTTCCGCTCGTAAACGAAAGCACAATCTTCCAAACGGCTCGCTCCTCCGTCGTTTACGGCGAACCGACGACTGGTGAAGCTACCGTCGAAGCTCCTGGTGCCGCTCCATAACGAGCCCGCAGCATACTGGCCATCTTTCCGTAGCGCGTAAAAGTTCAAGTCGAACTTCGCCAGGCGAGCGCGGTCGTTGTCGTAATTCCTCGCCACGCGCTTCAGGACTTCAAGCACCGCTTCCTTGGGGCTTCGGCCGCTGCGCATTAGCTCGACAACTGAGTGGGCTCCTGCGACGCGAATGTTTTCTTCACCGCGTCCGGTGGATCCGGCGCCACCCACATCCTGATCGATGTAAAGGCCGGCTCCGATGATGGGCGAATCGCCGGTCCGCCCGGAAATTTTCCATGCCAGGCCGCTTGTGGTCGTAGTTCCCGAAATCTCACCCTTCGCATTGAGTACGAGGCAGTTGATTGTTCCCGTAGGAGGATTCACTGCCACCCATTCCGCCCACGCTAATGTTTCGGGCGACACGTGGGGAAACAGTTTCTGAACACGAGCGGACGGCTTTCCCGGAGGAGCATCCAGGCCGTCCGACCAATTGCTGTGGCCGTTCGGAGGTTTCAGATTCCGCTTCCAGACCAGCCACGCGATCCGGGATTCCTCGGTTAACAGATTTTCCTCAGCAAAGCCCATGGCGCGCGCGAAACGAAGCGCGCCTTCGCCCACCAGCATAATGTGGTCTGTTTGCTCCATGACGAGCTTTGCCACCATTGCCGGCGACTTGATATTTCTGAGAGCCGCAACGGCTCCGGCACGCCGCGTGGGACCGTGCATGACACTTGCGTCGAGCTCGACAATTCCTTCCTCGTTCGGCAGGCCGCCATATCCGACGGAGGTGTCGGCTGGATCGAGTTCGTTGATGTTTACGCCGGCGACGGCCGCTTCCAACGTATCCTTGCCCGACGCGATCATCTCGACGGCTTTTTGGCAGCACGCAAGGCCATTGGCGCTGGCAATGGCGATGTTCTTAGCGCCGGCCGCCTGGGACAATTGTGCGCTCGCGGCCATACCGGCCGCCGTTTCGATGAGGTCACGCCTGGTCATGGAAGTAATGTTCACATGTTTTCAGCCGGATGCGGGCGTCATGAAAAAAGTGCAACGAGATTGTAGCGTTTCCGCAATGGAATGCACTACCCCTTGTCGCTTTTGAATATGAAGAAGGCAAACATGAACTACAACGATGATCACCTCCAGATTCAAGCGCAAGAATGTATGGTGACGCTTGATGGCCATCCGCTCCTTCTTACACGCAAGGAACTCGTTCTGCTGGCAACGCTGGCGGCCAACGAAGGTGAAATTGTCAATCGCCGCGACCTGCTCCGGGAAGTTTGGGGCTACGGCGAGAACGTCAAAACACGCACGCTCGATGTCCACATCCGCCGTCTTCGCAAGAAGCTCGGTGGATTCGGAGATAGCTATATCGAAACCGTATTCGGTATCGGCTACCGTTTTCAAAGATCCCGCACCGCCCCACCGTTTCGCGCGTATTACACCGAAATGGCAATGTCCGCGTAGCTAGTTTTTCCTCGTGCCGCGCCGGGTCCTGGAACCGCCCAGAACCTAGGAAGGATTTCCGGTTTACGCCCAATCGGAACGCATCAAGGAGGAGAGGAATCTGCCGGTCTGAAACGTTAGACTGGTGGGTTCCTGATGCAAATTGAAATCTCCCCGGCGCGGCGTCTTTTTGGTGTGATTCGCCTTCCCGGCGATAAGTCTATCTCCCACCGCGCAGCGATGCTCTCAGCGATTGCCGAGGGTAAATCTACGCTGCTGAACTACTCTACTGGCGAAGATTGTCATTCCACGCTTACCTGCGTGGAAGGGCTCGGTGTTGCTGTCCAGCACGATGGCACGACGATTACCGTCGAAGGACGGGGACTTAAGGGTCTCAAGCCCCCTGCCCAGCCGCTCGATGCGGGCAATTCCGGTTCTACGATCCGGATGTTATCCGGCATTCTTGCCGGCCAACCATTTGCGACAACGATTTTTGGCGATGAATCACTTTCCCGGCGCCCGATGCAGCGGATTATCGATCCCCTCTCCCA
>CAYTVP010000412.1:0-4055 GCA_964441675.1 uncultured Solibacteraceae bacterium
CCCGGGTCACCCATGCCGTAAACGTTCCGATCTCGACCGGCGAAAATCTCTACACGCGCGACGGATTCCGGCGCCTTATCGAATTGCAGGGCTGCGACTTCGTTCACCTGGATATTCCAAAATCCGGCGGCTTGCTCGAATCGAAGCGCATCCACGATCTGGCGGATAACTATTACATCGCCTCGGCCGCGCACAATCCTGCAAGTCCTGTGGGAACCATCGCGTCAGCGCACGCCGCAGCATCCATGCGAGACTTTCGCATTCACGAATTGGCCAAATATATCGACTGGTGGCAGGATCTCGTCGTACATGACGGACCGATTTTCGAAGACGGCTACTATCGGATTCGCGAGAAACCGGGGCTCGGCATAGACCTGAATCCGGATGTCGCAAAAGCGCATTTGGCACCCGGCGAAACGTGGTGGGGCTAGCCCCGGAAGTAAAGATAAGCTCCCAGGATCGCAAGAACGATACCGATCGATGCGGCCACATCCATCGTGCTCCAGCTTTCGCGCGTTTTCTCCCGGTCCTCGAATGAAGTAGTCGCAAAGGTCAGACCCTGAATTTCGCTATAACGCGGCGCGCCGGTTGCATAGCTGACGGCGATCATAACCCCCGCCGACACAAGCGTAATCAGGACGCTGAAGTACTGGAAGTAGATGTTGTTCATGATCCAAAGGAAAGAACCTCGCGTATATCCCTGCTCGAATCCCGCCAGGCCGAGCGTTACCGGCGTGTCGACGAACATGCGGAACAACCCAAGCGCGAATCCGATGACCATTGCCCACAGTGCTCCGTGCGCATTCATTCGCTTCACGAACACTCCCAGGAAAAACACGACAAAAATCGGCGGCGCCAAGTAGCCCTGCACAGATTGCAGATAGTCGTACAATCCGTGGGCGTTCTTAATTACCGGAATCCACGCCATCGCGACAAGAATCATTACTCCCGTCGCGATCCGGCCGGTTCGAACCAACTGGTGCTCGGACGCAGCGGGTTTCCACTTCTTATAGAGGTCGATCGTAAACAGCGTAGAGCAGGCATTGAATACGCCGGCAAGTGAGCCCATCAGCGCGGAAAGCAGCCCGGCGACAACAATTCCACGGACGCCCGCCGGCAGCAGATACTGCACCATCATCGGAAATGCACCGTTTGAAACCGAGGGAATCGTACGGCCGTCCGGTCCGATCATCGATGCCAACTCCGGGACTTTGCCGCTTTTTGCGAGCGCAAAGCAGATCAACCCCGGAATGAGAAACAGGTACACGGGGAATAGTTTCAAAAACGCGGCGAAGACACTGCCGCGGCGAGCCACCGTCTCGTTCGGCGCACCCAGAGCGCGCTGGACGATGTATTGATCCGTGCACCAGTACCATAGCCCGATGATGGGAGCACAGAACAGCATTCCCAACCATGGAAAATAGCCATTGAAATACCAGGCTTGCCGGCTCAACTCGCCGGCGGCGTTGGTTTCCATCACCGGCTCCCACGTGCCCTCGACCCCAGGGGGCGTCAATGGCTTCCAGAGATTGAACATGTCCGATCCGCACCACCGCCGCAATTCGTCCCAGCCGCCCAGTTCCGCCAACCCGTAGAAGGTCAGCAATCCCGAACCGAGTATCAGGACACATACCTGGACGGCGTCGTTATATGCCACAGCCCGCATCCCGCCAAGCGCGGTGTACAGCCCCGTGAGGGCGATCACCATGACAGAGCCAATCCAAAAGCTATCGATGATGGTCCCGCCCAGATTGAGCTGCATTTCCGGAAGCAGGGTTGCGAACACGACACCTCCGGCAAAGATACCAACGGCAATCTTGGAAATCACGAACGTGATGAGAGAGACAACCGACAGCACGTAGCGGGAACGCACATCGAACCGGCGTTCCAAGAACTCCGGCATCGTAAACACCATGGACCGCATGTAGAACGGAACGAAGACCCAGGCAAGAACCAACAGACACCAGGCGTGCAGCTCGTAATGCGCCATTGCCACGCCGCTGGTCGCGCCGGAGCCGGCCAGCCCAACAATATGTTCCGAGCCGATGTTCGACGCGAAAATAGACGCTCCAATCACCCACCAGCTCAGATTGCGGCCTGCGAGAAAGTAGTCGGTGGTGGAATCCTTTCCCTTCCGCACCACCCACCACGCCACTCCGCCCAGGATGCAAAAGTACGTAGCGATCATCAGCCAATCGAGAGCCGTTAAGTGAGAAACGTTGTTAGCCATGGTGAGTAGTTTGGGATCTTCGCCGAGAAGTATTCAGAGTCAGGAAAGTATCTGGAGTCAGGAAGAAACCAGCATATATCCATTGCTGGAACCTCCGCGAGCCCAGTAGTGTAAAAGAATCTTCGCAACTCACTTGCAACTGAATCCCATCCGTAGGAAGATAGACCGAAACAGTCCAATATTTTTGGAAGGAGCGTGATGACCGAACGCAAAGGATACGTACTTGCTGAGATTCCGAACTTCGGGCGCGTTTTTGACTGCGGAAACTGCGGCGCAATTCATGTTACGGTCGGACCAGTGAGCCTCACTCTGGACCCGGAAGCCTACATGCAAGTTGTTGCCTTGTTGAATACCAGCGCGGCAAACTTCGAACTATGGCTGGACAAGCGGGAAGAGGCCAACCGGCAGGCATCGGAAGGGATTCACGCAGATGAAAATGACTCGGATCCAGCTTGATCCAGCCAGCATTCGCGGAAGATGGAGGGCGATACGCGGCCAGCGGCCGGAATCGCAACCGTCGGAAATTGCCTCTGAGATCGGTGTAACCGAAGGCGAGTTGATGGCGGCGCGGATAGGCGACGGCGTCACGCGGTTACGGCCGGATTGGCAGTCGCTTTTGAGTACCCTGAACCGCTTGGGCCGGGTTGTCTCGTTAACCCGCAACTCGGCTGCCACGATGGAAAAGAAGGGGCAGTATCCGGAATTTCAGCACTTCGGAATTCACTCGATTTTTGTCGGCCGGGAGATCGATTTAAGGATCAGTCTCGGTTTTTGGGGCGAAGGATTCGCGGTCGCCGTTCCGACAGAAGGGAAGCCGAGGCTCCGAAGCCTGCAGTTCTTTGCGAAGGATGGAACATCCGTTCATACCGCTCTTTTAGAGGACTCTGGTTCGATCGACGATTTTGAGGCGATCGCTGAAGAATTTGTCGATCGGGATCAGTCGGCGCGATATGCGCTCGATCTGTCGGTCGGGGAGCGGCGCACGCGCCCGCTCTTCGAGATCGACCGTGACGAGTTGCTGCAAGACTGGGCGGCACTTCAGAGTACGCAGGATTTTTTCGGCCTCGTTCATAAGCACCGTACTTCCCGACACGATGCGTTCGCGCTTGCCGCTGGACGCTTCACACGACAGGTTGCACCGTCGGCGCTGCGCCGGCTGGTGTCGTCCGCCACCGAGCAACGAATTCCGCTAATGACTTTCGTCGGAAATCCGGCTTGCGTTCAGATTCACAAGGGCACGTTCGATACGGTAATGATCGATGGAGGCTGCTTGAAAGCAACGGCGCCGGACACAGCGGTGACCTTTTGGGAGAAGAAGATTCAAGCCGCATGGGTAGTTCGGAAACCGACCCAGGCGGGTGAAGTCGCCTCGCTTGAACTATTTGATTCTAAAGGAAAAGATATCGCCTCGTTCTTTGGGCTACGAGCGGCCGGCGGCAAGCAGGAGGATCGCTGGCATCGCGCGCTCGACGAGTTGCCGGAGATCGACGTTTAAGCCCCATGACAGAACCTGCCCTGTCGCGGTAGCCTATATTAGATGCGCTGCCGTCGGCGATCATGCCGCGCCGAGTATCGCTACAGGGTTTTGTGTGAAAAACGACATTTTTATGGGTAGTTTCGGAGGTACGAATTGAACAAGCTAGGGAACCGCAGAACGAAGTGGAAAGTTCAGCGTGCGCTCGGCGTAGAGCTTCCCGGGCTTGGCAAACCGGGTGCGCTGGAGAAACGGGCCTATCCGCCCGGGCAGCATGGCCCGACGGCCAAGCGCAAGAAGCCGACCGGCTTTGCCCTCCAGTTGCGGGAGAAGCAGAAGTTGATGCTTCAT
>CAYTVP010000413.1:0-4053 GCA_964441675.1 uncultured Solibacteraceae bacterium
TATCTACGTCACCAACTACGGCGGGAATGAACTGTACCGCAACGAGGGCAATGGCACGTTCCGCAATGTCACGAAGGAGGCGGGTGTGGGTGCGGGCGGCTGGTCCGTCTCTGCGGGGTTCTTCGACTTCGACAACGATGGATTGCTCGATCTTTTTGTTAGCCGGTATCTCGACTGGGACTTTTCGCGGAGCATTCTCTGTGGAACGCCGTTTGCGGCTTACTGCCGGCCCGATAAGTTTTCTGCGATCGGCAACCTGCTGTTTCGGAACGAAGGCGGAGGCCGGTTTCGCGACGTGAGCGAGTCTTCGGGGATCGCCTCGGTCGCAGGGAAGGGAATGGGAATCGCCTTCAACGACTACGACGCGGATGGCTTTCCCGATGTCTTTGTCTCGAATGACGGTATGGAACAGTTTCTCTTCCGGAACCGGGACGGAAAGGGATTCGAGGAGTGTGCCCTGGCGGCCAATGTGGCTTTATCGGGTGACGGGACGGCGTTTGCCGGCATGGGCGTGGCATTTCAGGATTACGACAACGATGGCCGTCCCGATATTGCCGTCACCAATCTCGCCTTAGAAAAGTTCGCGCTCTTTCGCAACGACGACGGACAGTCGTTCAGCTACACCACTCTTTCCTCAGGTTGGGGAAGTTTGACTGCGCGCAGTTCCGGCTGGGGTATCGGAATGGTGGATTTTGATAATGATGGCTGGAAGGATCTCGTTGCCGCCCAGAGCCACGTCCTCGACAATGTGGAGAAAATACGTCCGGATCTGCGCTACCGGGAAAAGCCGGGCGTCTACCGCAATGCCGGCGGAAAGTTCACAAGAATGGAAATGGGCGATCTGCCGGCAGTTGCGGCGAGAGGAGCGGCTTTTGGAGACCTCGATAACGATGGTGCGGTGGACGTAGTGATTTCTGTGCTTGGATCGCATCCTGTGATTCTTTGGAACACTCCTACGCCGAACCGTTCCGCCATGGTCAAGCTGGTGGGCGTGAAAACGAATCGCGATGGTCAGGGAGCGAAGGTGCGAGCAGGGAAGCAGTGGCACTACGCGACAACGTCAGGGAGCTACCTCTCTGCCAGCGACCCCCGGATCCGTATCGGCTTGGGGCAAGAGTCTGAAATCGCTGTCGAAGTATTCTGGCCCAGCGGACGGAGACAGATAGTCGATCGCGTCCCCGCCGGCCGCGTGACAATCATTCGGGAGCCGCAGTGACACTCCTTCTTCTGCTTCTTTCACTTCAGATCGCTCCGGAACTGCGCCAGCACGTGGACGCCGGACTGAAGGCGAAGGCAGCGGGAGACTGGGTAACTGCCATCCGTGAGTTTCAACAAGTGGTAGCGCTGGCGCCGGATCTGGCTCCAGCGCACATGAATTTAGGATCGGCATACTACGAGAACAAGGATCTCGCTGCGGCGATTGCCCCGCTGCGGACCGCTTTGAAGCTGAATCCGGATCTGCCCGGCGCGCACGGGCTGCTCGGCGCGGCGCTACTATCCCAGGGCTACGCGCGTGAGTCCATTCCTCATCTCGAGAGGGGGCAAAATAAAGACCTGCTTGGTGTGGCACTTTTGGATGCCGGCCGCAATCGAGAAGCTGTGGACGCCCTGGAGAGGGCTCTTCAAGTCCGGCCGAATGATCCCGATCTTTTGTACTACCTCGGAAAGGCTCACGCTCAGCTGGCCGCGGAAGTTCTTGGAAGGATCGAAAGCCAGCATCCGCAATCTGCCCGGGCGTATATTGTCATGGCGGAAGCTCGCGCCGCGATGGGGAACGTGCCTGAGGCGGAGAAACTGTTTCGCGCCGCCTTGGTCCAGCGGCCCGATCTGCGTGGAGTTCATTTCGCAATTGGCGAGTTGTGGCTCACCTCGGCCGACTACGCCCAGGCGGAACCTGAATTTCGCGAGGAATGCCGCTTGGCGCCCGGTTCGGCTTCTGCCGCGTATAAGCTCGGCTTCACATTACTGAATCTTGGCCGCACCGCGGAGGCGGTCGACCAACTGACGCGGGCCAATACGCTGCAGCCGGGGATGCCGGAGACTCTGCTTGCGCTGGGCAAGGCACTCCACTCCGCGGGAGAGGTGGAAGCAGCCCGATCCCGGCTCGAGGAACTCGTGTCGATCGAAGCCACCGGCCCCTTGGCGGAGCAGGCCTACTATCTTCTTGCCCAGATCTACCGCAAGCTCGGCCGCGGCGAGGACGCTAATAAAGCGCTCAAACAATTTCAGGAATTGCGCAAATCGCGTCGATAAAATCGCCGGCTTTCCGTCAGCAACGGCGGACTTTTAGCGAAGGGCTTGCGCCGGCAGGCAGGAAGATGGTGTGATCGATAAAAGTGACGGTTACCGATACGCACCGTGCCATTGATGCGGTATGGAGGATCGAGTCGCCGAAGCTGATTGCAGTGCTAACGCGTATCGTGCGCGATGTCGGCATGGCGGAGGAGTTGGCGCAGGACGCGCTGGTCGCAGCGTTGGAGCAGTGGCCGGAAGCGGGTGTCCCACGGAATCCCGGGGCCTGGTTAATGGCGGCGGCGAAGAATCGGGCGATCGACCTGTTTCGCCGAAATAAGCGCGTTCAGCAAAAGCACGCGGAACTGGGGCAGGCGATGGAAGCCGAGCGCGATTCGATCGTTGCGGAGCTCAACCAGTCCGTCGACAATCCGTTCGATGACGACCTCCTGCGCCTTATATTTATCTCGTGCCATCCGGTCCTGGCCACGGAAGCGCGTGTCGCACTCACTCTTCGTCTGCTGGGCGGACTCACCACCGAAGAAATTGCCCGCGCGTTCCTCGTTGCCGAGCCGACCGTGGCTCAACGCATCGTGCGCGCGAAACGAACGTTGGCACAAGCCCGCATACCCTTCGAAGTCCCGCGCGGTGATGAGCTGGCCGAACGGCTTTCGAGCGTGCTCGGCGTCATTTACCTGATCTTCAACGAAGGATATTCGGCCACCAGGGGCGACGACTGGTTAAGGCCGGCGCTTTGCGAGGACGCCCTGCGCCTGGGACGAGTTCTGGCAGAGATGATGCCCGAGGAGCCGGAGGTACATGGACTGGTAGCCTTGATGGAAATCCAGGCATCCCGTTCACGCGCTCGCGTCGGCCCAGGCGGCGAACCCATTCTGCTGCTGGAACAAGATCGTGGCCGGTGGGATTACATTTTGGTGCGGCGAGGCCTGGCTGCTCTCGAACGCGCGCAACGCTCGGGGCACATCCCCGGTACGTATACACTCCAGGCGGCGATTGCGGCATGCCATGCGCGGGCGCGCACGGCGGAAGAAACGGACTGGGCAAGAATCGCCGGGCTTTATAGCGTTCTGGCAGCATTAGCGCCATCGCCGATTGTCGAGCTGAATCGCGCCGTTGCGGTAGCGATGGCTGATGGTCCGCGAGAGGGCCTTGCGATAGCAGACAAACTGGTCGCGGAACCGGCGCTTGCCGGCTACCATCTGCTGCCTAGTGTTCGCGGCGATCTTTTGATGAAGGTGGGCCGGTTTCAGGAAGCCAGTGAGGCGTTTGAGCAGGCAGCTGCGCTCACCGGGAACACGCGCGAACGGGAGCTGTTGCGCGAGCGAGCGCGCAAAGCTGCCGTACATCCATTGCCGGCGGAGTGACTAGGCTGCGAGAGCTCGCAGCCTGACCGAATGAAGATTATACGCCGCGGCTGGCGTAATACTCGGCGACGAGCGCCTTGTTGAACTCGAAGGGGACGTGCTCCGATCCCGGAGCCGTTTGGACCAATCCCTGATCGACAGACTCGGACAGTTCCAATACCAGAAAAGACGGTACAGCCAGTCTCGGGCTTTCGCGGCTAGCCTTGGTGGTTAGAAACTCGTTGGCCTTCGTCGAAAGGCTGATACGGGCTCCAAGGGGGACGATCATCGAGCCAATCGTTTGCCGTTTTCCATTCATCTGCACATGGCCATGCGACACCAGTTGGCGCGCTGCGGCGATACTGCGGGCAAATCCCAGGCGGAACACAATGTTGTCGAGCCGGCGCTCCAACAGACCGATTAGAGACTCCATCCAGTCTGTGCCGGGAAGCCGTTT
>CAYTVP010000414.1:0-4051 GCA_964441675.1 uncultured Solibacteraceae bacterium
TCACCACCGCCGATGACCTTGCGAAATTTGCGCGCATGATGCTGTCCGGCGGCGGCAAGATATTCAGGCTGGAAACCATCAAACTGTTTACTTCGCCGCAATCGATGCCCAACATCGGCTCGGTTCGCGGATTCGGCTGGGATATCGATTCCCGTTTCTCCTCCCCGCGTGGCGATCTGTTCCCGATTGGCGGCTTCGGTCACACCGGCTTCACAGGCACGGCGATGTGGATGGACCCTGGCTCGAAGACTTACGTCATCCTGATGACGAACTCAGTTCATCCGGTGCCGAAGGGCCCGGTAAGCGCGCTGCGCCGCGCTGTCGCAAATCAAGCCGCCCGCGCGGTCGCTGTCGGAGACACACGCACAGGCATTGACGTCCTGATCGAGGAGAATTTCGCCCGCTTAGCCGGTAAGCGCGTCGGGTTGATCACCAATCAAACTGGCATAACCCGCGACGGCCGCCGCAACATCGATGCGATGCTGGCGGCGGGGGTTAAGCTGACTACGCTGCTTTCGCCGGAACATGGCATTGCCGGAAAGGAAGATCATGAGAACGTCAAGAATTCACGCGATGAAGCTTCCGGCCTTCCTGTATTCAGCCTCTACCAGGGGGAGGAACGCAGACCTTCCGGCGAGAGTCTGCGCAATGTCGACGTACTGGTGTTCGATATCCAGGACATCGGCGCCCGCTTTTATACCTATCTCTCGACTATGGTCAATGCGATGGAAGAAGCGGCCAAGCGCAAGATGCCATTCTACGTTCTCGACCGCCCGAATCCCATCGGCGGTCAGATTGTGGAAGGCCCTGTCCTGACACCCGATCTACAGTCCTTCATCGGAATACGTCCCATTCCGTTGCGCCATGGCATGACACTCGGTGAGCTGGCGGCGATGATCAATTCCACTCTCTCGCCGAAGGCTGACCTGCACGTCGTTCAGATGAAAAACTGGCGCCGCAGCGATTGGTGGGACCGCACCAGCCTGATTTGGGTAGATCCTTCGCCGAACATGAAAAGCCTGAATGGCGCCTTTCTTTACCCGGGCCTTGCGATGCTCGAATTCAACAAGAACTATTCGGTAGGCCGCGGGACGGATGCCCCCTTTGAGCGGATCTCCGCCGACTGGATTAACGGGCCCGAGTTGGCGGAGTACCTAAATTCCCGGTTCATTCCGGGAGTGCGCGCGTACCCGCTCAAGGACGGCGTCCGGTTCGTGATAACCGACCGCGATGCGCTGAGATCGTCCCTCCTTGGAATAGAGGTGGCGTCGGCGCTCCTGAAGCTGTACCCGGGCAAGATCGATATCGATAGCTGCGACCGTCTGATTGGCGATCGGGCCACAATTGAAGCATTAAAGAAGGGCGAAGATCCGCGCGTTATCGTGAAGCGATGGGACCTGAAACCATTTCAAACGCAACGGGCACGTTTTTTGCTTTATAACTGAAAGTTGTTCGCATGAACGCAAAAGGCGAACTGGTCGATATCAGTTGTCGGGGCTCGACCGGCATTCTCACCATCCAGAATCCGCCGGTCAACGCGCTCAGTCCCGGCGTGCCCGAGGGTCTTGTTGCGGGTATTAAGGAGTTCGGATCCGATACCGGGATCCAATCCATCGTCGTCATTGGCGGTGGACGAACATTTATCTCCGGGGCCGACATCAAGGAGTTTGCCAAGATCACATCGGGCCAGAAAGACGACATTGGCCTTGCGCAGGCGATCGATCGAATCGAGCAATCCACGAAGCCCATCGTCATGGCCATCCACGGGCAAGCGCTCGGCGGCGGCCTTGAAGTGGCCATGGGCGGACACTATCGCGTAATCGACCGGCAGGCAAAAGTAGGCCAGCCGGAAGTGAAGCTCGGGCTCATTCCAGGTGCGGGCGGTACGCAGCGGCTGCCACGATTGGCCGGCCTGGCAAAGGCGCTCGAGATGTGCTGGACTGGCGAGGCGATCTCCGCCAGAGAAGCTTTAAACTGCGGCATCGTAGACGCAATCGCCGAAGGCGATCTACTGGAATTCGCGGTGGAGTTCGCGCAACACTGCGGGCCCATACGGCGTACACGCGACTGTCCCGTGGCTCCCGCCGATCCCAATCTGTTTCAGGCTGCGCGGGACGCAGCCGCGAAAAGAGCGCGAGGCATTACCGCGGCCCAGCTCGCGATCGATGCGGTGGAAGCTTCCCTGCGGCTTCCGTTCGATGAAGGAATGGCTTTGGAGAGCCGGCTGTTTCGCGAGTGTTTGTTCTCCGATCAGTCAAAGGCGATGATTCATCTTTTCTTCGGCGAGCGGGAAGTGGCTAAGATTCCCGGCTTGCCGAAGGATACTCCCATACATCCCATTCGCCGCGCCGCCGTTGTCGGAGCAGGCACGATGGGTTGCGGCATCGCCATGACCTATCTCAATGCCGGAATTCCCGTGCGGCTGAAGGAGACCAGGCAGGAAGCGGTCGACTACGGCATGTTCAGGATTCGGCGGTCATATGAGAACTCTGTGGCTAAGGGCCGCTTCACCCCGGCGTGGACGGAAGAACGGCTGCGCTTGCTGACGCCTCAGATCACCTATGACGGCTTCGAAGAAGCCGACATCATTGTGGAGGCCGTTTTCGAAAGCATGCGCCTGAAGCGGCAGGTTTTTGCGGAGATCGACGCGGTAGCTCGCGCCGGATGCATTCTGGCGTCAAACACTTCTTCGCTGGACATCGACGCGATCGCAAGTGCTACCAAGCGCCCGGAATGGGTGATCGGCCATCATTTTTTCAGCCCGGCAAATGTGATGCGGCTGATCGAAATCGTGCGCGGCAGACACACGTTGCCGGAGGTACTGGCAACCTCGATGGCCCTTGCGCGAACGCTACGCAAAGTGGGAGTCGTCGTAGAGAATGGTTACGGATTTGCGGGAAACCGGATGTTCGCAAAGTATCGGCGCGAAGCGGAGCAATTAGTGCTGGAAGGCGCCACGCCGCTTCAAGTAGACGAGGCGATGTACACGTATGGGATGGCGATGGGTCCTCTGGCCGTCGGCGATCTCGCCGGGCTTGATATCGGTTGGAGAATTCGCCGGGAGCGCGGCGAGTCGGGTACTGCGCCGATTGAAGATCGATTGTGCGCGCTTGGCCGCTATGGCCAGAAAACCGGCGCCGGATGGTATCGCTACGACGGCCAGCGCAATCCGCTGCCCGATCCCGCGGTTGATGAAGTGATTACCGAAGCGCGCCGCGAGGGCGGCTACACGCCGCGATCCATCCATTCCGAAGAAATCATCGGCCGTTGTCTGGCCGCGCTAGTCGAAGCGGGCCGCGGAATTCTGGCCGACGGGATTGTCACGCGGCCGGTCGACCTGGATGTTATCTACGTCCTGGGCTACGGATTTCCGGCGTATCGCGGCGGGCCGATGTGGCAGGCCGGAGTGCACTAAGCTTCGGCTGCAACCTATACTGAAAGTATTCCCGTGGCATCCAGTCAAGCGCCCGTATTGACTCTTGATGAGTCGCAACGCAGGCGCGTTGTTTCACCGTACACAACGCTCGGTCTTTTGTCGGCCGCGCATTTCTTCATCGACCTGTATTCGAGCGCCTTGGCTTCGTTCCAGCCTGTCCTCGTCAGCAAGTTGGGGCTATCGATGGCGCAGGCAGGACTTCTTGGCGGACTGCTGATTTTCTCATCCTCCACGATGCAGCCGGCTTACGGATATCTCTCCGACCGGCTCCGCAGCCGTTTGTTTACCGTGCTGGCGCCTCTGGTTGCGGGCGTGTTCATTTCTCTGATCGGCGTCGCGCCCAGCTACGCCGCGGTAATCGTGATGGTGCTGATCGGAGGCGCTGGGATCGCCAGCTTCCATCCTCAAAGCTCGGCCCGCGCCATCGCCGGCATCCTCGAGAACCGGGGGCGGTGGATGGCGGTGTTCATCAGCACCGGCACCTTGGGCATGGCGTTCGGACCGACGTTTTTCTCCGCGATCACAGCACGGCTCGGCGTCGGGATGACCTGGATCGGAATGATTCCGGGAATCGCGATGACACTGCTTTTGTTCCGGTTTCTCCGTGACGATCCT
>CAYTVP010000415.1:0-1882 GCA_964441675.1 uncultured Solibacteraceae bacterium
GCCTCGAAATTCGGGGCCTTATCGCCAACCTTCAATTCGGGACCAATCAACGTGAGTGGATTTCCGTTGAGCGTCGTAGCTCCTTTTCGTTCCATAGGAACTTCAGGTTAGCAACTCGGCAAGTTTGGCCGGATCTGTGACAGGCGCCTGACAGGTGAAATCCTCGCAGACATAGGCCGTCGTCTGGCCGGACACCATCGGGAACTCGCCACTGGCTGGACTGCGAAGAATCACCCGGAACGGTGCAAAGGCCCGGTGCGCCACTTGAAGAAGCCCGGCCGCCCCTTCGTTCTCCCCGGCGATCACGATCTGCTGCGCCTTACGCTCGCTCGCCGCCAGTGCGATCACCATCTGCGGAGCCGTCGTGGGCTGTTCGGTCAGCGTTCTGTGAAATGCCGCCAATGCCCGCCCGGCATGGTCGCCCTCCTGGCGCGTAATCTGCTCCAACCGCAACAGGTTCAGAATGGCGATCGAGTTCCCGCTGGGTTCCGCTCCGTCATAGTCCTCTTTCAGCCGCATCACGAGGTCCGAATCCCCCTCGCAGGTGGAGAAGAATCCCCCCGCCGCCTGATCTTCGAATTGTTCGACCATCCGATCGGTAAGCTTGCGAGCTAAATCGATCCAGTGTTGGTCGAAGGTTGTTTCATAAAGATCGATAGAGGCCTGCGCGAAGAAGGCGTAGTCGTCAAGAAACCCGGCCACGGCGCCTTCGCCCTCGCGCCAGCGCCGCAGGAGGCCGCCATCGGCGGTCGTTAGATTCTGCTCGACGAAAGCCGCGGCCGCGAGCGCGGCATCGCGATAGCGGGAATCGTTCAGCACCTGAGCTCCCTTTGCGAATGCGGAAATCATCAGCCCGTTCCAGCCGGTCAGGATCTTATCGTCCAGGTGCGGGCGAGGGCGCTTGGAGCGTGCTTCCAGCAGAATCTGGCGTTCGCGAGCGAATCCCGTAACCGGTTCGGCCAGTGCGAGGATGTTCTTGCCGGGAAACTCACCGTGCGGATCCTCGAATACATTTCCGTCGGGGAGTACTCCATAGGCCCGCGTGAACTCGTCCGCCTCCTTTCCCAGCAGATCCTCGATCTCACGAAAATCCCAGACGTAAAACGCACCTTCGCGTTTTTCACGCGGATTTGTTTCGTCTACGGCGCTGTCGGCATCCTCGGCAGAAAAGAATCCGCCGCCGGAATGGCGCATGTCTCGTAGAACGTAGTCGAGAATCCCGCGAGCCACCGTTCGGAAATTTTCCTCCTGAGTAATTTGAAACGCTTCGAGATACGCAATGGCCAGTTGGGCCTGATCGTAGAGCATCTTCTCGAAGTGCGGAACAAACCACCGGGCATCCACGGAGTAGCGGTGAAACCCGCCGCCCAGGTGATCGTGCATTCCCCCCTTGGCCATCTCGCGCAACGTGGCAAGCGCCATCTCCAGCGCCTCATCATTGGCGGACCAGGCTGCCTCGCGCATCAGAAAATTCAACGTAACGGGCCGCGGAAATTTCGGAGCATTTCCGAATCCCCCAAACTTTGTATCGAACGAGCGGCGAAGATGGAGAAATAAGCGGCTCCGAACTTCCGCTTCGTCCGGAACGCTACCGCCGGACGGCGTCTCTGTTGCGCTGCGCAAACGTTCGAGGACATTG
Source organism: uncultured Solibacteraceae bacterium (assembly GCA_964441675.1). Lineage (GTDB taxonomy): Bacteria > Acidobacteriota > Terriglobia > Bryobacterales > Bryobacteraceae > JAPKYZ01. The sequence continues at coordinate 1,640 of CAYTVP010000415.1, forward strand.
TCGCCGGACGCCACGATCTTCGCCCGGTCCGTAGCCCACGCCAAGGCGATCTGCTGCAGGAGCGATCCGAACCCCGGGCGGCCGTAACGGTTGTCGGGCGGATAGTAGGTGCCGCCGAAAAACGGCTTCAGGTCCGGCGTTAGCCACACCGACATCGGCCATCCGCCTGAGCCGGTAGTTGCCTGAACGAAAGTCATGTAGACGCGGTCGACGTCCGGGCGCTCCTCCCGATCCACTTTCACC
>CAYTVP010000415.1:1892-4037 GCA_964441675.1 uncultured Solibacteraceae bacterium
GAACGACTCCCGCTCCATCACATGACACCAGTGGCAGGTGGAATACCCGATGGAGAGAAAGATCGGCTTGTCCTCGCGGCGCGCCTTTTCAAAAGCTTCCTCGCCCCAGGCGTACCAATCCACAGGATTGTGGGCGTGCTGCAGGAGGTAAGGACTCTTCTCGCGTTCTAATCGGTTGGTATGTGCCACTACTTCATTGTGGGCCCCCAACTCCGGCGGATTGTGCGCTATCTTATGCGGCAAGAAGCTTTCCCCCAAAGCTTGCTCGCTTCGGCTTATGGAATTTAAACAGCGAGTGAAGGAGGCCGCCGACATCGCCCAGGTGATCGGCGAAGTGGTGCGGCTCAAACCGTTGGGGCCGGACCGCATGATCGGGTTGTGTCCGTTCCACCAGGAAAAGACGCCCTCGTTCAATGTTCACCGGGATCAGCAGTTTTACTATTGCTTCGGCTGCCAGAAGGGCGGCGATGTCTTTAAGTTCGTCGAAGAATTCGAAGGGGTAAGTTTCTTCGAAGCATTGAAATCGCTGGCGGAACGGTTTGGCATCCCTCTGCCCCGGCGCGACGATTTCGATGACGAAACCAGCCGCGAGAGGGCGGCGCTGCTTGCGATGCAGGCGATCGCCCTGCGCCATTTCCGGGGATCGCTTTCGGCGGAGGCGCGGCGTTATCTTGAAACACGCAACGTGGACCGTTCCGCTATCGAGGATTTCGAACTGGGCTACGCCCCGGCCGGCTCCACGCTGTCGCGGCTGCTCGAGCGCGAGGGATTTTCCCGGACGCAGCTGGTGGCTTCGGGCCTGGTAATCGAACGCGATGACGGCAGCCTCGGCGACCGGTTTCGCAATCGCCTGATGTTCCCGATCCACAACGAGCAAGGCAAGGTGATCGCTTTCGGAGGCCGCGCCATGGGAGAGGATCAGCCGAAATATCTGAATTCCTCCGACACGCGGCTTTACACCAAGAAACGAATTCTGTTCAATCTGCACCGGGCCAAAGAAACGATCCGGCGCCTGGAATACACGATTCTGGTTGAAGGTTATCTCGACGTCATCGGTCTCGCGCAGGCCGGAATCCGAAATGTCGTCGCCAGTTGCGGGACGGCGTTGAGTGAGGACCACGTGCGTGCCCTCAAGCGGCATGCCGACCGGATCGTGATCAACTTCGATCCCGATAGCGCCGGACTCAATGCGGCTGAACGCAGCATCCGGATGCTGCTGGAAGAATCGATGAAGATCCGCGTTCTGACGCTGGACGGCGGCCGGGATCCGGATGAGTACGTCACTCAGGAAGGTGTCGAGGCCTATCACCGGAAGATCGAATCCGCAGAGAACTATTTCCATTGGCTGGCCGGCCGGGCTCGCGCCCGCTTCGACATGCGCTCGGCCGAGGGACGAATGGAGGGCTTTCGGGAATTGCTTCGCCCAGCTCTCGAACGCGTCCCGGACAAGCTGGAGCGACTGGCGGTTGTCAACGATCTTGCCGTTTATCTGGGCGTCGATGCGCGGGCGATTCTCGATCAAATCAAAAAATCCGAAACAGCGCCGGCCCGGCCCGGCAGTTCCGCATCGCCGCTGCCGCTTCCGGAAGCTTTGCTGATCCGCGGATTGCTCGACAATCCCGCAGCCGCGCCGGTTGCCAGCGCGAGGCTGGAGCCGCTTGAATCCTGGCGCAGAATGTCTTCAGCGAAGATCCTGAGGGCAGCATTTGCGCTAGGAAGCCAGCAGGCTCTTTCCTACGAGGCGCTCGATGCCCGTCTCGAAGAATCCGACAGACGGGTATTGGCCGGCGTGATGTTCGCCGATAAGGCTAATGCGGCGGTCAGCGAGCAGCAACTTAACGCTTGCATCGAAAGTCTTGAAGCGTCTGACACGCTTCAGAAATCGAACCGTCTGCGGGACGAAATCCGGGCGCTCGAACGCGACGGAAAATTTGAGGAAGCATTTGCGCGGATGCGCTCGCTGCCGGGGGACAAGCTGGCAGGAGCATAGGCTACACTAGGGGCAAAACATCGCCCCGGGGGTGGTAGGGATGAAAATTCAAGGGGCGGGCTGGTATTGCTGATGGATAAGGGTAATCCGAAGAGCTTTGGGGGTTACGACGAGGCTTCCGAGCTTTCGGCGGATGACATTTCGCCGTCTCCCGA
>CAYTVP010000416.1:0-4030 GCA_964441675.1 uncultured Solibacteraceae bacterium
TCGCTCGGGCGCCACACGGTGAATCTCTGCGCGATGGAGCTTCGATTCATCGGCGGCAGCATGGGAGCGGTAGTCGGCGAAGTGCTGACGCGGGCGATTGAAAGGTCTATCGAGGGACGCCATGCTCTGGTGATCGTCTCGGCATCCGGTGGAGCACGAATGCAGGAAGGCGTCGTCAGCCTGATGCAGATGGCGAAGATTTCAGCCGCGCTGATGAAACTGGATGAGGCCCGCCTTCCCTACATCAGCGTCCTGACGGACCCGACCACAGGCGGCGTCACTGCCAGCTTTGCCATGCTCGGAGACTTGAATATTGCCGAGCCCGGCGCCTTGATTGGCTTCGCCGGACCGCGCGTCATCGAACAAACGATCCGTCAAAAGCTGCCCGAGGGGTTTCAGCGCAGCGAGTTTCTTTTGAAGCACGGATTTCTGGACGCCGTTGTACCGCGTCCGCAAACTCGTGACTACCTGATCCGCACGCTGGATCTCCTGATGGACTAATAAAGAATGCGCTTCCTCCTGTTCGGCTTCGCTCTGGCAGCCGCGTCCGCCGCCGACTATGAATTGATCATTCGCAACGCGCGCGTGCTGGATGGAACCGGGAACCCCTGGTACGTCGCCGATGTCGGGATTCACGCAGGCAAAATCGACGCCATCGGCAGGCTGAACAACCGGACTGCGGACCGTACGATCGACGCCGCGCAAAGGATTCTTTCACCCGGTTTCATCGACGTTCACACGCACGTCGAGAGCGGCATCGAAAAAGTACCGCGCGGCGACAATTATCTTCTCGATGGGGTTACGACCGTCGTTACCGGAAACTGCGGCAGCTCGATTCTCGATCTCGGCGGCTGGTTCCGGAAGCTCGAAGCACTTCGTATCGGCCTGAACATCGCTTCGTTGATCGGGCACAATACTGTCCGCGCAGAAGTGATCGGCACGTCGTTCCAAAAAGCCGCTGATCGTGACATCGAGCAGATGCAACGGCTGGTGGACAGGGGGATGGCGGACGGCGCTGTCGGTTTCTCAACCGGCCTGATCTATATCCCCGGTACATACTCGGACACGCGCGAGGTGGTCGCCTTGGCCAAATCCGCGGGGCGCTATGGCGGCGTCTATGCCAGCCATATGCGCGACGAAGGCGTCGATGTGCTCGCCGCGATCGAAGAAGCGGTGAAGGCCGGGCGTGAGGCAAATCTACGAGTGCAGCTGTCGCACTTCAAGATCGACAACCGGCGCCTCTGGGGCTACTCCGAGGAATCGCTGGCGCTGGTGGAAAAATACCGGAGCGAGGGAGTGGATGTCGTCGTCGATCAGTATCCGTACGACCGCTCCAGCACCAATCTGGGGATTACGCTTCCCAGCTGGGCGCTTGCAGATGGATCGCGGAAGGTACAGGAACGTCTCAACAACGCCGCCCTACGAACCAAGATCAAGGGCGAGATGGCGAAGATGCTGCGCGATAAGGGCCAGCCCGATTTCAGCTATGCCACGGTGGCATCGTTCCGCCCCAACCCGGAATACGAGGGGAAAACCATTTCGGACATCAACATCCTGAAAGGCAGAGCGAAGTCGATCGATAACGAGATTGAAACCATTCTCGAGTTGATGAAGCAGGGCGGCGCGCAAATGGTCTACCACTCGATGGGTGAAAGCGATGTCGACCGGATTATGAAGTATCCCAACACCGCGATTGCCAGCGATGGCGGAGTCCGGGAGTTCGGTGTTGGCATACCCCACCCCCGCAGTTACGGCACAAATGCCCGCGTACTTGCGGAGTATGTCCGGCGGCGGAACCTCCTGACGCTCGAGGACGCGGTGCGCCGAATGACATCCCTTCCGGCCCGCACATTCAATTTCCGCGAACGCGGCATGATTCGCGAGGGCATGGCGGCGGACTTGTTGCTGTTCGATCCGGCAAAAGTCCAAGATAAGGCCACCTACCAGCAGCCGCATCAATACTCGCAGGGATTTGACTATGTGCTGGTGAATGGCGTCATCATGGTAGACGAGGGTAAGCTGACCGACAATCGCGGCGGCAAGATCCTTCGGCACACGCCAGAGTAATTCCGGTAGTTTTCACGCAATGATTCAGTTCTCCCAGGCCGGCAAACGTTTCGGCCACAAGGTCCTATTTGATGGTGTCGATTGGCTGATCACGCCCAACGATCGGATCGGCCTTGTCGGCGCTAACGGCACCGGTAAATCGACGCTGCTGAAGGTGTTGTCCGGGCTCGACACTCTGGATAACGGCACTTGCAACACGATGAAGGGCCTTCGTGCCGGCTACCTGCCGCAGGACGGCCTGCAGATGAGCGGCCGGACGGTATTTGAAGAATGCCTGAGCGTTTTCGCCAGCCTCCACGCCATGGAACGCGAGATGGAGGAATTGACGCATAAGCTGGCGGATCTAGATCCTACGGGAGAAGAATACTACGCGGCGGCCGACCGCCTGCACTCGCTCGAAGAACAGTTCCGCAATCGCGATGGCTACGCCCTCGAAGCCCAGGCGGGCACGGTGCTGGCCGGCCTCGGTTTTCCGAAACAGGATTGGTCGCGGCCCATTGAGGAGTTTTCCGGCGGCTGGCAGATGCGCATCGCTCTTGCCAAGCTTTTGCTGGAGCGCCCTGACATTCTGCTGCTTGACGAGCCAACCAATCACCTGGATCTGGAAGCGCGGAACTGGCTTGAGGACTATCTCAAGGGGTACCCGGCGGCCTTTGTTCTGATTTCGCACGACCGTTATTTTCTGGATGTCACTGTCCAGAAGATCGCAGAGATCTGGAACAAGAAAATCACGCTGTTTAAAGCCAACTACACGCGGTTCCTTGAGCTGAAAACCGAGCGGTTGGAGCAGCTTGAAGCCGCGCAGCGCAATCAGCAGGAGCGTATCGAACAGCTGGAAGCGTTTATCAGCCGCTTTCGCTATCAGGCTACTAAGGCCAAGCAGGTACAGAGCCGGATCAAGGAACTCGAAAAGATCGAGCGGATCGAGTTGCCGCCGCAGGAAAAGACGATTCACTTCTCGTTTCCACAGCCAAAGGCCAGCGGCCGCATTGTCGCCGAGTTCATTGATGTAGCAAAATCGTACGGTGAGAAGGACGTGTTCTCGGGCGCGCGATTTGTCATCGAACGCGGCGACCGCATCGCGCTCGTCGGCCACAACGGCGCAGGCAAATCCACGCTGATCAAGCTGCTTGCCGGAACGGAGCCATTAACCGCCGGCGAGTATAAAATCGGACACAACGTCGAAGTCGATTACTTCGCTCAGGATCAGTACAAGGCGCTGGACCCGGGTGCGCGCGTCTTCAACGACCTTCGCGACCTCGCTCCGCGCCGTACGGAAACCGAGCTTCGCAATATTCTGGGCAGTTTTTTGTTCCTCGATGAGGATGTGTTCAAAGAGATCGGCGTTCTTTCCGGCGGCGAGCGGAACCGCTACGCGCTGGCTCGGATGCTATTGCAGCCGTCGAATTTCCTGCTGCTGGACGAGCCGACCAATCACTTGGACATGCGCGCCAAGGATGTTCTGCTCGAAGCGCTGGCAGAGTTCACCGGCACCGTCGTTTTTGTTTCGCATGATCGCTACTTCATCGACAAGCTGGCGACTCGTGTGTTTGAGATCGGCGAGGGAAGGGTGGAGATCTTCCCGGGCAATTACGAGGATTATCTGTGGCGGAAGGAGCGCGCCGAGCGTCCCGCGGCCGCGGACGAGATGCCCACGGAGACAGTGGCCGCCTCCACGGTGAAGCCACAGAAGAAGATCAATCCGATTAAGCTGAAGCAGATGCAGCAGCGTGTTTCGGCGATCGAAACCCAGATCGGCGAATTGGAGGCGGAATGCCAGCTTCTGATCGATAGCCTCTCGACAGCCAATGGCGAGGCGGCGCGAGCATCGGAGGAATTGGGCCAGAAGCGCGTCGAGATCACTAGATTGGAAGAGGAGTGGGAAGAGGCTACTGCGCAGTTATCGGAAGTGGGGCGCTAGCGGCTGTTCGATCGGCCGTAAAAAGCGTAATAGTCTGGACTC
>CAYTVP010000417.1:0-4024 GCA_964441675.1 uncultured Solibacteraceae bacterium
ATGAGCGTCAATCGCCGCATTCACCATCTCGAGGCGCGTTTCGAAAATGCCCTCGACTTCCGGCGGAATCGACGACTCGGTTCGAAGCCCTCCGCCAAAGTCGAAACCGTAGAACCAGGGGCCCAGTTCCTCAATGCCGCGGCGAATCTCTTCTGGCGTCATGCAATCCTCCGCAGCCACGCATCGGGCCAGTATGTGACGTTCCTTGAGAGCTTGCTGCGGTTGACGGGCCAAGCGGGCGGCCCCCAGGCGAACTCCGGATGCGTCGCGGCAAATTCGCGGGCGGCCGCGGCCGGATTGTCGTTCGCCCACTCCGCGCTGCCGCCGGGCACTCCGGCGAGGTCCCGCATAATGCCGTCGGTTGCGATCAGCCACGAACCAGACGTCACCAACGGCGCATAGGCTGCCAATTCCGCCGCGACGTGCGCTTTCGAATGGTCGGAATCGAGAATCACCAGGACCGGCGCACGGCCTTCGACTGATTTCCGCACGCGAGACAAAATTTCCGGTGCGATCGACGAACCCTCTATGAGTTCGATGCGATGAGCCAGCCGGTGAGATTCAATCGCATGGCGCGTTTCAGGCGGGACCTGGAGATCGATACCAATCACGCGTCCCTTGCCTGCTGCTTCGCACAGCGTCGCATGATACAGAATCGACCCACCATGAAAAATGCCGGTTTCGATAATCACCTCGGGACTGATTTCCTGGATTACTTCCTGAAGGCGTATCAAATCTTCCGGAAGTTGAAGCACCGGCAACCCGGCCCAGCTGAACGTGTGGTAGTAACCGAGCGCCCATCCCGCATTCACCCATTGATCACTCAACAATTCGAATGCTTCCGCGCTATAAAGCGGCATCTCGCGGGCTTTCGCCGCCGGGGTTTCGACGCGTAAAGTCTGTTTATCTGTATCGAGGGTAAGAATCATTCAGGAACATGCGCGGGAACCTGCGCTGACGCCGGTCTCCCTTCGCAGTATATGGCGGCGCAGGAGCCCGGCGCGATAGCATCGTGACGAATAAACAAAATGGATTCGCGCATTTACGCTCGCTACTGGATTGAAACTCCGATCGATCCGCAACAAGCCGCCGAGGCAATGGCCGGGGAGCAATCGTCGGGTACATTCATTGCAGTTCCGGGCGAGACAGAAGAACTTCGTGAACGTGCCGGCGCTCGTGTCGAGCAGATTGTCGCGCTCGATACGTCTCCCGTTCCCGCGCTTCCCGGCGCGCAGAATGGCACAGGCATCTGGCGACGCGCGGAGGTGGAGCTGAGCTGGCCGATTGACAATCTGGGTCCGTCACTACCTAATCTGGTCGCCACAGTTGCAGGAAACTTGTTTGAGTTGAAGCAGTTCTCCGGCTTGCGTTTGCTGGATATCCGGCTACCGGACGAGTTCCGGCAGGCCTACCCGGGCCCGCAGTTCGGGATTCCCGGAACTCGCAGGCTATCGGGCGTGCCGCGCCTTCCCCTGGTCGGCACGATTATTAAACCGAGCGTCGGACTGTCGCCGGAGGCTACCGCCGCCACCGTGAAGTCACTGGCCAGCGCCGGCATCGATTTCATCAAGGACGACGAGTTGCAAGCCGACGGGCCGAACTGCCCGTTTGCGGACCGCGTGGATGCGGTGATGCGCGTTCTTCGGGATCATCACCAGCACACCGGCAAGATGGCGATGTACGCCTTCAACATCACCGGAGAGATCGATGAAATGATGCGCCGGCACGACCTGGTTCTCGACCGGGGCGGCACCTGCGTGATGGTCAGCATTCACAGCATCGGCCTTCCCGCGTTGACCGCGCTGCGCCGCCGCAGCGCGCTTCCGATTCACGCGCACCGGAACGGCTGGGGCCTGTATTCCCGATCGCCGCATATCGGGATCAGCTACGTTGCCTGGCAGAAACTATGGCGCCTGGCGGGCGCGGACCACATGCACGTAAACGGGCTCCGCAACAAGTTCTGCGAATCCGATGAATCGGTGATGGCATCAGCTCGGGCATGCGTCACCCCGATGTTTGAAGGGCCCGGCCGCGGCTGCGAGGTGATGCCGGTTTTTTCTTCCGGCCAGTGGGCGGAGCAAGCCTACGATACATTCGCGCAATTCGGTTCCGCAGATTTGATTCACGCAGCAGGCGGCGGCATCATGGCTCATCCAGGCGGCATCGTCGCGGGCGTAGCGAGTATTCGGCAGGCATGGGAATCGGCAATGGCCGGTGGGACCTTGGAAGAATCTGCACGCGACCATCCCGAGCTTCGCGCCGCCGTGGAGCGCTTCGCTCGGTGATTCCGCCGCTCGCGTTGTCATTCTACGGGGACGATTTCACCGGCTCCACCGATGTAATGGAAGTGCTGACCTGGGCTGGGCTTCCGACTGTTTTATTTTTGCAGCAGCCTTCGGACGAACAGCTGGCGCGATTCCCCAACGCGCGCGCGATCGGCATCGCGGGGCTCAGCAGGAGCAAGAGCCCGCAATGGATGGACGACAACCTGCCGGCGGTCTTCCGCAGCCTGAGATCGCTAAACGCGCCCGTTTGTCACTACAAAGTTTGCTCCACTTTCGACAGCTCGCCCGAAATTGGAAGTATCGGCCGCGCAATGGAGATCGGCCAGGACATCTTCGATACGGAATGGGTTCCCATCGTCGTCGGCGCACCGGCGCTGAACCGATTCCAAGTGTTCGGCAATCTATTCGCAAGAGTAGACTGCGAAACTTACCGTCTGGACCGTCATCCGACGATGATGCGACACCCGGTGACGCCGATGAACGAAGCCGACCTTCGCGTTCATCTGGCGCGGCAAACGAGCCGGCCGGTTGCATTGCTCGACTTCCTCGCGCTCACCGGCGGCGAGACCGAACAACACCTTCTATCGATACTCGAACGGAAGCCGCGGGCCGTGCTGTTCGATATTCTCGATGAACACACACTCGCGGCCGCGGGCAGGATTATTTGGAATCACGCCCGCCGGCGCCCGATTTTTTCCGCAAGTTCCTCTGGCCTTGAGTATGCGCTGGTGGCCTATTGGCGGTCGCTCGGCGAGCTGCCGCAGCAGGCTGGCCGCGAGGATCCTGGGCCAGTTGACCGCCTGATTGTGGTTTCCGGCAGTTGCTCACCGGAAACCGAACGATCCATTCGCTGGGCGATATCGCACGGGTTTGAAGGCATTCGCCTCGATGTCGCGCGCGTTGCCGCAGGTGAAACAGAATCCGCGCGAAAGCAAGTAGTCAAAGAGGCGCTGAGAGTGCTCGTGGCGGGCCGCAGCGTCGTGGTCTACTCGGCGCTCGGTCCAGGCGACCTCTACGCGGCCGATGCCGCGCCCGGGCTGAGACAGCTGCTGGGGCAAGAGCTCGGGGGCATCCTGCGCGAGTTGCTCGAAGGTTCCGGCGTGCGCCGGGCAGTAGTCGCAGGAGGCGATACATCCGGCTACGCATCCCGCGAGCTTGGCATCTATGCGCTCCAGGCAATCGCGCCGATGACTCCGGGCTCACCGCTCTGCCGGGCCTCGGCTGATAGCCAATTGGATGGATTGCAAATTGTGCTGAAAGGCGGACAGCGTGGCGGCGAGCGCTTTTTCGAGGATGTCCGTCTGGGCCGGACACCTGTTTCGTAATCTTATTGCTGCCCGGAGCCGGCCCGCGACTGTTTTAATGCGGCGGCGTCGAGCACCCACTTGCGCAAAATCTCATAGCCTCGATCGCCGGGATTGAACCGGCGCCCGCCTTGATGCCCGTCCTCCTTGCCGCTCTGAACATTCAGCGGCTTTCGAAGGATCTTGCTCTGCTCCACATTCGCTTCGTCCACGCGATCGAGCAGCGTGACGTAGTTGGCGTACAGAGCCTTGGCGCTGAGATATCCATCGTTTCTGGCCGGAGCAAGCTCCATCGAAGGCACGCGCCCCGCAACCCCGTGGCAGCCCAGGCAGGCAAACTCGTCTTCGCGGTTCGATCTGGTCAACTCGGGAGCGACCCACTTTTTGAAGTAATCGAAATTCGCCTTCCAGTCCAGTGTCATCTTCTCGACTTCC
>CAYTVP010000418.1:0-4015 GCA_964441675.1 uncultured Solibacteraceae bacterium
GCCGAGGATTTCGACCACGGCTTGTCCGGTAAATGCCTCCGTTGCCTTCAACTCGATCTCCGTCAGGGGAAGCTTGCCGGTGTACGCCTTGGCTTCTGCCGTGAGAGCCGGCGGTTGCGCCGGATTGGCTTCGCGCCATTTGTAATACCAGAACCCGGCCGTTCCGATGGCCACAACAAAGAAAAGCGCCACGATTCTAACTGCCACTGATGGTCATCTCCCGGATTGCGAATGTGGGAGAAGCAACCGAGCCGCGGAACTCCAGGTCGGCGCCTACGGCCTCAATGTCGAGGAGCATGTTGCGGAGATTCCCGGCGATGGTCACTTCGCTCACAGGATATGCGATCTCGCCGTTTTCGATCCAGAGGCCCGCGGCGCCGCGCGAGTAGTCGCCGTTGACGATGTTGACGCCCTGGCCGATCAATTCCGTGATCAGCAAACCGTTCCTGACGCCGCGAATCAAGTCTTCCACGGGCAGCGTGCCTGCTTCGAGATACAGATTCCCGCGGTCGATCCAGGGATTGCCGGCCAGCCCGCGGCCGGCGTTGCCGGTGGTTTGTTCCCCCAGCTTTCGGGCCGTGTAGGTGTTGTGCAGATACATCCGGAGAACGCCCCGGTCGATTACCACTTTGCGGCGCCCGGGAACACCTTCTCCATCGAACGGCCGGGAGCCGAACAGCCCGGGCATCGTCGGATCGTCGACCAGGGTAAAGGATTCACTGGCGACCTTCTGGCCGAGTTTGCCCTCGAGAAATGAGGCCTTCTGGTAGATCGAATCTCCGCTGACTGCCTCGAAGATATTCGAGAGAAGGGAACGCGCCACCGACGGCTCAAAGACGACCGCCGCCTTGCGGGTTGAAATTTTCCGCGATCCGAGCCTCCGTAGCGCGCGGCGCGCCGCCTCGCGTCCAATCGCCTCCGCCGGCTCCAGCCGGTCGAGGCTGCGGGCCATGGAATACCAGTAGTCCCGCTCCATCTTGCCGTTTTCCTGCGCGACCGGCATCGAGCTGATCGAAGCGGAGGATGTGCGATAGGACCCGGAGAATCCGCGCGAGTTGGCAAAGTATCGGGCACCCACGTGCGAGTCGAAAGTCCCGCCCTCGGAATTCCGGATCCGCTCGTCGGCGGTCAGCGAGGCCTGTTCGGCGAGCTTGGCCTGATCGATTTTCCACTGCGCGCCGGCTTGTTCGAGCTCCGGCGAATAGAGATGAAGATCCGCCGAACACTGTCCGCACTCGTCTGCGCCGGGCAGGCCGGCATGCGGATCGCCGGAAGTTACCTCAGCGTTGTCGAGTGCAGCCTGAACCATGCGGTCAATGCCGTCGCGGGATAGATCAGAGCTGGTGGCCGATCCGGTGTGCCTGCCGCGCAAGACCCGGACGCCCATCGACCGCGCGCCGGCTTGCTTCAACTGCTCCACTTCCTGGAGACGTACGTTCACCGAAAACTCGGTTCCGGCGGCAATCGTACACTCCGCATCGCTCGCGCCACGGTCCAGCGCCACGCGCACAACGTCACGCGCCAACTGCTCTAGATCGCTCAAGCACGGCCTCCAACGGTCATCCGGTCCAGCTTGATTGTCGGCATTCCGACGCCCACCGGCACCGACTGCCCTTCCTTGCCGCACACGCCGATACCTTCATCGAGAGACATGTCGTGCCCCACCATGCTGACCTGTTTCAGCGACTCCGGCCCATTGCCCACGAGCGTGGCGCCGCGAACGGGGCGTGTTACTTTTCCGTCCTCGATCAGATAGCACTCCGACGCCGAGAAAACGAAATTGCCGGAAGTGATATCTACCTGGCCGCCCGCGAAGTTCACGCAATATAGCCCCCTGGGAACCGACCGTATGATGTCATCCGGTTCGTTATCCCCTGCCAGCATGAACGTGTTGGTCATGCGCGGCATCGGCACATGCTTATAACTTTCACGCCGTCCCGATCCGGTAGGAGCAGCGCCCATCAGGTGGCTGGACAGCCGGTCCTGCAGGTACCCTTTCAGCACTCCCTTCTCGATCAGGACATTGTGCTGCGCCGGATTTCCTTCGTCGTCCATGTTCACAGAGCCGCGGCGTCCGGCAATGGTGCCATCGTCGATCACCGTACAAAGCTCGCTCGCTACTTTCTCGCCGAGGCGATTGGAGAATGCGGAGACGCCCTTGCGATTGAAGTCCGCCTCCAGTCCGTGGCCCACTGCTTCATGAAGCAGGACGCCCGGCCAGCCGGAGGCCAACACTACCGTCATCTCGCCCGCCGGCGCATCGATCGCTTCCAACTGCACGATTGCCTGGCGCGCCGCATCGACCGCATACTTCTCAGGCGTCTTTTCATTCAGAAAGACATCCAGCGGAACGCGTCCGCCGCCGCCCGAGTAGCCTTCCTGCGGATTGCCGCTTCCGTCGCGCGCGAGCACGCTCACGCTGATCCGCGCAAGCGGCTGGCGGTCGAAGCTGAGCGAGCCGTCGGATGTGGCCACCAGGATGTACTTCACCGAGTCGGTGTAGCTGGCGCGCACTTGAAACACGCGTGGATCGTAGCCGCGGGCGGCGCGATCAGCACGGCTTACCAGCTCCGCGCGTTCCGACAGCTTCGTATCCATGGGCAACGCAACCACAGGATAGAGATTCCGATGAGTTTTCTCGGCGAGGTTCGTTTTTCCGATTTTCGAGGGACCCGACGCGATGCAAGCCGCGGTTCGCGCTGCCTGGCGGATCTTCTCCGGCGACAGATCGTCCGAGTATGCATACCCTGTCTTTTCTCCGGCCAGCACCCGGACACCTACACCGACGCTGACGCTCTGGCTTGCGTTCTTGATAATCCCTTCTTCGAGCGAAAGGGAAGTGCTGGCAATGTATTCGAAGTACAGGTCGGCGTAGTCTCCGCCACCATGGAGCGCTCCGCCCAGGTATGACTCCAGATCATGCTGGGTCAGGCCGAACTTCTGCGCGAAAAATGAATCGCGGAACCGCATCAATTTCAGCGTACCAAGCGGGGGTTTCAGGGTCGCCCGCAAATCATCCGAAATAAAATTACCCACAATGGTTGACGGAATAAGCTAAAAGATGCAAGCTAAATACATATTTAGTTTCTCGCGAAATCCTCCATATTTTTATCTTTCAGAGCATACAGTTCACATGGAATCAACTCCCAATCAATCCCTTTATGAGCAGCTTGGCGGTGACGCCGCCGTGGATGCCGCTGTGGACGTGTTTTATCGGAAAGTTCTCTCCGATGACCGCATCAGTCATTTCTTCGACGATGTGGACATGGATTACCAGATCCAAAAGCAAAAGGCTTTCCTGACCATGGCCTTCGGCGGTCCGGTGGCCTATACGGGAAAGGACTTGCGGGCAGGACATGCTCCCTTGGTAGAGCGTGGACTGAATGACGGGCATGTGGACGCGGTGATCGAACTTCTAGCCCAGAGCCTTCGGGAAGTTGGTGCTCCCGAGCACTTGATCGCCAAGGTCGGCGCCATTGCGGAATCCGCCCGTGCGGACGTTTTGAATCGGTAGAAGGCTCGAAATGCCTGTCATCAAATACGAAGGGCGCGAGTACTCTCTTCAGGAAAAAGAAAGCGTTCTCGATGCACTGCTCCGCAACGGGATAAAGGCGGCGCATTCCTGCAAGGCCGGAAGCTGCGGAAGTTGTTTGATGCGCGCAACCGATGGAGCCGTGCCTACGCGTGCGCAGGCAGGCCTCAAGGAATCGTGGAAAGCTCAGGGTTACTTCAAGGCATGTGTTTGTAACCCTGATACGGACCTGGCTATCGCGGGCGCCGGCTCGGACATCCAGTTTGGCGCGACCATTACCGCGCTGAATCTACTCAACGACGATGTCATGCGCGTCCGGCTTCGTTGCGACTCCGCGATAAACTGGCATGCCGGTCAATACGTAACGGTTGTGCGCGAGGGGGGGCTCGCCCGCAGTTATTCGATTGCGAGCTTGCCCGACGAATCGGAATTGGAACTGCATGTCCGTAGGATTGCCAGCGGAAAGATGAGCGGTTGGCTTCA
>CAYTVP010000419.1:0-3735 GCA_964441675.1 uncultured Solibacteraceae bacterium
GGCAGAAGTCGATAGTTCCCGCGAAGCGCCTGGAAAATCGCATTACCGGAATGTGCGTCGATGGCAGATCTGGCAGTTTCGACGCTGCAGGACATCAAGATCGGCAAGGTCAAGTTTCGACTAGCACAACGTGGAATTGCCTGAACTCGGCTTGGCGAACATTCGCCCTATGGTTTGACTTAGCGGACAGCTTTCCACATTCCGAGATCGCCGTTTCACCGGCACGAAGGTAAACGCTGGGCGACAAGAGGCGAGTAATCGCGTTGCACGCAGGCCGGCCTGGGTACATTCGGACAGATCTCGTTCAACCGCCCCGACCTGGAGAAAAGCTGTTCCCCGGGTGCCGGGCGAGTTCTGGCATACCGTCTGTGCCGCGAGGCGTCTCCCGCACCATTACCAATCGCAGGTGGTTTGTTTTGCGAGAAGCGGCGCCGATGTGTGGTAACGCCACAGGACGTATGTCATACTGATGTGGTGCTGCCACATGAGGATGCATGAAACAGAAGAAGCTCGATCTGATGCAAGGCACGCTGGATGTCATGGTGCTCCAGACGCTCTCGACAATGGGCTCGCTCCACGGCTATGGGATCGCAAGACGGATTGAACAGACAAGCGGCAATCAGGTTCTGCTGAACCAGGGAACCATTTACGCTTCGCTGGTGCGTCTGCAGCAGCGCGGCTGGATCGCCGCGGAGTGGGGAATCTCAGAGAATCAACGCAAGGCCAAGTATTACTCGATTACAAAGAGAGGGGCCAAGCAGCTTGCGTCTGATGTTGAGCGCTGGAGACGGTTGTCGGACGTGATGAGCCGCGTGCTTGCGGCGACCACGGAGGAGGCAGGCTGATGGATACGGTTCGTGAACTGCTGGCTCGCCTGCGCTCGTTCCTCCGCAAGCAGGCGCTAGACGAAGATCTCGACCAGGAACTCGCGGCTCATGTGGACTTCGCTATCGAGGAAAATATCGCGCGGGGCATGTCGCCGGCCGAGGCTCGTCAGCGCGCCCTCGTCAGTATTGGAGGCATCGAGCAGGCGAAGGAGGAACATCGGGACACGCGCGGCCTGCCGGCATTCGACGACATCCTCCGCGATGTTCGGCACTCCGTTCGAACGCTGAGGCGTGATGCTGGTCTGACTACATTCGCCATTCTGATCGTGGGACTGGGAGTGAGCGCCAGTTCTACTGTCTTCAGCGTATGCAACGCGCTCTTACTTCGTCCATTACCTTTTGACGACCCCGGCCGCCTGGTTTGGATAGCCAATGGGCAATCGGAAAACCTGTCTGCACAGACCGTCCAGGTTGCGAATCTGCTCGAACTCCGACAGCAGAGTAAGTCTCTATCCACCGTGGCCGGATACTCCCCCTTTTACGGAGCAGGCGACATCCGGCTGACTGGCGCCGGCGAGCCGGAACGTCTGACAGGGGTCCCGGTAACCGAGGACTTCTTTCGGCTGCTTGGGATTCAGCCACAGTTGGGACGATTCTTCACAGCGGAGGAATGCCGGTGGAATGTGCCGAAAGCCCTGGTATTGAGCCACGGGTTCTGGCAGCGTCGCTTCGCCGCAGACCCGGGACTTGTTGGCCGCTCCATCATACTCGACGGAGCTCCGGCGACCGTAGTAGGCGTGCTGCCGGCGTCCTTCGACTTCGGCTCAACTTTCTCTCCGGGAAGTCGCGCCGATTTGTTTTACCCGTTTCCGTTGAGTCCGGAAACAAACCGGTCAGGGAATACGCTGGCGCTGATCGGACGCCTGAAGCCCGGCGTTGACATCGGAACCGCTCAGGCCGAGGCGACCGTGATCGGAGAACGCATCGAGTCAGGGGAAGGGCGAAATGCATTTCGTCCCAACCTCAGCACACTCCGAGACCGCATTAGCGGCCGTTTCCGTTACGCTCTGCTCGTTTTGGCGGGCGCTGTCGGTTTCCTGATGCTGCTGGTGTGCGCCAACATCTCGAACCTGCTGCTGGCTCGAGCTTCGGTGCGAAAGAAAGAAATGGCGATCCGAACTGCTCTGGGCGCCGGACGGTGGCGACTTATCAGGCAAATGCTGATCGAAAGCGTCCTGCTGTCCTGTTGTGGCGCTGCGCTGGGTCTGGCGCTAGCATTCGGCGGCACGAGTTTGCTGGCCCGCCTCGATAGCACGAACATTCCGCTTCTTCAGGGGGTTCGGGTGGATGCGGCGGCGCTCGGATTCACGCTTGCGATTGCGGTTCTTGCCGGCTTCGTGTTCGGCCTGGCGCCCGCGCTGCAGGCATCCGCGTCCTCGCCGCACAGTGCGCTGAAGGAAAGCAGCCGTGGCTCCATTGGAAGCAGGGACCGTGCCTGGACGCGGGGCTCGCTCGTGGTTTGCGAGATCGCGCTGGCCTGCGTTCTGTTGACCAGCGCGGGCCTGCTCATGCGCAGCTTCATCAGCGTCCTCGACGTGGAACTGGGATTCGACGCCGATCGCGTTTTGACGTTGCGAATCGATCCGGGCAGGACCCACTCCACGCACGCGCAACAACTCAGCTACTTCGATCGTGTGTTGCACGGTGTACGCTCTGTGCCCGGAGTTCAGGCGGCAGGCCTGACGGACGCGTTGCCGCTCGGTGATAACTTTGGCTGGCGGACGTGGACATTGGGCGTGAAAGGGCAGGTCTACGAGCGAGATCGGCCTCCGGTTGCCCTCGTGCGCATCGTCGATGAAAGTTATCTCGAGACGATGCGGATTTCACTCCGCGCGGGCCGCAGTTTCACACATGCCGACAACGCATCAGCCGAGCCAGTCATCATGGTTAACGAAACGCTTGCCCGCACACTCTGGCCGGACGAAAATCCACTCGGCCGGCTCATCCGCACGTGTTGCGACCGCGACTGGCGGGTCATCGGCGTTACAGGCGGTGTGCGTTACTTTGGGTTCGAATCGGATTCCGGCGCCGAAATGTATCTGCCGATCCGGCAGAGCGGTGTTTTCAGCACAGTGGATCTTGTAGTCAGAGCGTCCGGTTCTCCGTCGAACCTTGCGCCCAGCATACGTGCCGCGCTGAAGACCGTCGATCCGAACCTGCCGGCAACCCGGTTCCGCACGATGCGCGAACTGGTGGACCACTCCGTTTTCCCGCGCCGTTTCGTCGTGCTGCTGCTGTCCGGGTTTGCCGGTTTCGGGCTGATTCTGGCATCGCTCGGAATCTATGGAGTGATTTCGTATTCCGTGAGCCGCCGAAAGCAGGAGATCGGAATCCGAATGGCGCTCGGAGCTTCGGCTGGAAAGCTGCAAAGAGGGATTCTGGCCCAAACGTTGATGCTTGCGCTGGTCGGCCTCATGATCGGAGCGCCGGCCGCCTGGATGGCGGCTCGCGCCATACGAGGACTTCTCTTCAATGTGACTTCTTCAGATCCTCTGACGTACATTGCTGTACTTGCTATATTGACAGCCGTCGCTGCACTGGCCGGCTACCTCCCAGCGAAAAGGGCATCAGGATTGAATCCGCTGGACGCATTACGCTGCGAGTGAGATGGTGATTCAATGTTGACGCAGTCTTTCTATCCTGGCTGGAACTACCGGCCACAGCACGGTCATCGTGGAACAGAGGAACTACGCGGACGGGCCCAATGCCGCAATCTGCCGACATAGATCCTCCCTGACGGCGCGGTGTTTACCGATTCGCTCTCGCGAAGTCGCGTTTACCGGAATGTGCGTCGATGGCAGATCTGACCGTTTTCGACGCTGCAGAACATCAACATCGGAGTCTCGAC
>CAYTVP010000419.1:3745-3989 GCA_964441675.1 uncultured Solibacteraceae bacterium
TCCGGAATGTGGCCCCTGATGAAGCCGCGGATTACCCGCGATCAACGCTAGGACTCTATCTGGAGTGATCCGGCGGAGGAGTGTTGGGGGGCCGTGGGTTGTTCTGCGCCGGATCACTTCGGATAGAGCCGTTTGAAGGAAGGCGCCCGCGCGGCGGACGCGGTCAAGTTTGGCAATTCGCCGCTTTGGGCGTTGAATGGGGATCGGACTTTTGGGAGAGAGTGAGGAAGCGTTGCGGAATGCC
>CAYTVP010000420.1:0-2526 GCA_964441675.1 uncultured Solibacteraceae bacterium
TATTTGTACCGGCGGTCCCGCATGCCGCGGATCGGATAATACATCGTGACTTCGTGAAAGGTGTGCGAGAAATACACCTCATCCCAACCGCGTGGCGACTGCTGTTCGAGTACCGGCAGGAAGCTGCGGCCATGTAGCGGATATTGCGGTGGCTTGGCGCCGGCCCAATCGAGAAACGTGGGAACAATATCAGCCCAGCTGATCATGGCGTTGTTCACAATTCCGCGTCTTTTGCCATCCGGATGGCGGACGATCAGCGGAAGACGGGCACCACCGTCATACAAATTGGTCTTGGCGTTCGGGAACGGCATACCGTTGTCGCTGAGGAAAACAACAAGAGTATTGTCCATCTGTCCGGTCTCCTTCAGAACCCGGAGAAAATGGCCGATTCCCTGATCCAGGCGATTCGAAGCTTCATAGTATTCCGCGACTTCCTCCCGCGTGCGCATGTTGTCCGGCAGGAAGGCGGGCACCGGGATCTTCGCGGGATCGAACGGCGTTCGCGTGATGCCGGGATAGTCGCGGTTGGCGAAACCGGTGGCATCCCGATGCGGATCGGTAAATCCCACGTGCAGATACCAGGGCTTCGCGCCAGCGGCGCTGATGAATCGCTTCGCCTCGTCCGCCATCGCGGCGCCATTGCGCCCGCCCATCGTGCTTTTATCGAGATCCCAGCGGAACCGATCCAACGGATTGACGTGCAGTTTGCCGATGACGCCCGTTGTGTAGCCTGCATCCTTCAACAGGCTCGGCAGCGGCTCGACCGAAGGAAGATAGCTGAAGTGATGGACAGAGTGCGCATGGCCGTAGTGTCCGTTTGCGTGGTTTTGCAGGCCGCTCAACAGCACGCTGCGGCTGGCGCTGCAACTGGCGGTGGTGCAAAATGCGTTGGAGAAACGTACGCCTTCCGCGGCCATCTTGTCGAGATTGGGTGTTTTCGCCGCGGAATCTCCGTACGCTCCCGTGTGCAAGCCCAGGTCGTCCGCAATCAGCAGCAGTATGTTCTTGGAGCGTGCCTGCGCCAGCAGTGGAGCAGCAGCGGCTTGCGCGAACAATCGTCGAGACAGCATCAGATTTACAATCTATCCCATGGCGAATATGTTGGGTGCTTATGGCGAATGGGCAGCCGGACTTTTACCGGATCTCCCGCAATTGTCTTATCGCCGTCCGGAGTTTCGCGACGTTACGGTGTGGCGAAATCAAGCTCGCGGCCGCTATCGCGACCTCCTCCTGCAGCCGGACAGCGGGCCAGCGCCGAAGGCAACGGTCGAGCACAAGTTCACGTTCGACGGGCTCGACGTCGAGCACCTGACCTGGCAGCTTCCCTATGGTCCTAAGACGGAAGCTGTTTTTCTTAAGCCCGCCGGAGCCACCGGAAAACTGCCTGGCATTCTCGGCCTGCATGACCACGGAGGCAATAAGTACCTCGGCTATCGAAAGATCACGCGCATGACCAAGGATCTACATCCGCTGGTTACGCGGCACCAGGACCAATACTATGGCGGCGTGGCTTGGGCAAATGAAATCGCAAGGCGGGGCTATGCGGTTCTCGTACACGACGCGTTCCTGTTCGCCAGCCGCCGGGCGCGCGTGGCCGATCTGCCTCCGAGAATTCTCGATGGGCTTACCGAAGTCAGCCCGGAGGCTCCTGAGGAAATCGCGCGCTACAACCGGTTTGCCGGGGCGCACGAGCACATCGTGGCCAAAAGCTTGTTTTCAGCAGGCACCACATGGCCGGGTGTATTTGTCGGCGAGGATCAACGCGCTCTCGACTATCTCGCCTCGCGCGACGATGTCGATGCAGCGCGGCTCGGCTGCTGCGGCTTGTCGGGCGGCGGATTGAGGACAGTGTTTCTCACCGGGATTGACGAACGAATCCGCTGCGCCTGCTGTGTCGGTATGATGACCACCTGGCGCGATTATGTGCTGAACAAAAGCTTCACACACACCTGGATGTGCTACATCCCCGCGATGCCGCGTTTTCTCGATTACCCGGAGATCTATGGCCTTGCCGTGCCGAATCCGATCCTTGTACTGAACGACCGGGAAGACCAGCTTTTTACGATGCCTGAAATGGAACGCGCCGATGGCATCCTGAAGGACGTTTATGCGAAGGCCGGCGCGCCGGCAAACTACCGCGCCACGTTTTATCCGGGGCCGCACAAGTTCGACCTGCCGATGCAGAAGGAAGCATTCGAGTGGTTCGACCGCTGGCTAAAGCCCAGCCGGGGATGAAACTAGGCAAATACCTGCCGGATAACTTTTCCGCCGAAGTCCGTCAGCTTCTCGTGGCGGCCGTTGTGTAGATACCACAGCTTGTGCTGGTCGAGCCCCAGCGCGTGTAGCAGGGTAGCGTGAAAATCGCGCATGTTGTACCGGTCACCGGCGCCGTATAGTCCGAAGTCGTCCGTCTCGCCAACGGTCTGTCCGCCCTTGATTCCTCCGCCGGCGAACCACATTGTAAAGCCGTGCGGATTGTGATCGCGGCCGTTACCCGATTGCGACATCGGCAGACGTCCGAATTCG
>CAYTVP010000420.1:2536-3985 GCA_964441675.1 uncultured Solibacteraceae bacterium
CGCCCCAGATGACCAGCGTAGAATCCAGAAGGCCACGCTGTTTCAGGTCCTGTAGCAGGGCGGCAATCGGCTGGTCCGTCATCCCGGCCATTTTGCGATGATTCAATACCAGATCCTTGTGCGCGTCCCACTGCACCGATACGGGCCCGCCACCGGAATAGATCTGTACGAAGCGGACGCCGCGTTCAACCATACGCCTCGCCAGTAGGCAGCGCGAGCCAAATTCCGCGGTCTCCTGGCGATCCAGCCCATAAAGAGACCGTGTCGATTCGG
This sequence comes from uncultured Solibacteraceae bacterium, assembly GCA_964441675.1. Classification (GTDB taxonomy): domain Bacteria; phylum Acidobacteriota; class Terriglobia; order Bryobacterales; family Bryobacteraceae; genus JAPKYZ01. Next base: position 2,810 of record CAYTVP010000420.1, read on the forward strand.
ATTCCTTCTGCAGGTCAACAGCTTCCGGCGCGTGGGATTGCATACGGAACGCAAGTTCGTAGCTGGCAATGCGAGCTGCCATTTCCGGATCCTCGGGCGTCGCGTCAGCTTCGTTCATCTTCTGCAGCAGATCGAGCGTTGCGCGCTGCCGCGACGGGGATAGCGGCGAGTTCAAGTGCAGTACGGGCGAAGGTCCGCTGCGCAGCAGAGTACCTTGATACACCGCCGGCAAAAAAGCGGAGCCCCAGCATGGTGTTCCGCCCTCAGGCGTACCCTCGGGCTGCGGCATCACGACATACGCCGGAAGATTCTCGGATTCCGAGCCGAGGCCGTATGTCACCCAGGAACCCATGCTCGGAAAACCCATCAACGTACGGCCGGTGTGTACCTGGTACATCGCCGGAGCATGAACCACACTATCGGTATAGAAGCTGCGAACAAAGCAGATATCGTCGACACGTTTGGCCAGGTGCGGGAACAAATCGCTAACCGGCAATCCGCTTTGACCATGGCGCTCGAACTTAAATGGTGAAGCCAGCACCGGCGTCGATCCGTCGGTGAACTGGCTGGAGATCTTTCCGAAGCTTTCCGGCAGCGGCTTCCCTTCGTGTTTCTCGAGTAGCGGCTTCGGATCGAATGTATCCATCTGCCCCGGCGCGCCCACCATAAAAAGAAAGATGACGGACTTCGCCTTGGCCGGAAAATGCGCGGCCTTGGCCGCCAGGGGATTGGCCGCCGTTGCTCCGAATCCCTGCCGCGCGAGCATTGATTCAAGAGCGACCGCTCCAAAACCATGCGCCGCCGCGCGTAGAATATCTCGACGATTACTAAGGCCGGTACACAAATTCATTTCTATTCAGCATGGCGAGGCAGAACTCCTCGAGAGTGCCGCCGGCGGCCAGAAACTCCCGCGCCTGCCTCCGTTCTTCCGGTTTCGGCGCCCGAGCGAGCGCCAGTTGGTACGCAACCCCGACTGGATCCGTCCCGGCAATGCGCTTTGCGAATGCCGAGGCGGACTCCTGCATGAAATCCGAATTCATCATGGTCAACGCCTGTAGTGCGTGCGTCGACACATGGCGCTTCGGACAGGACGTCATGGTATCGGGCTGGTCGAAGTTCGCGAGCATCGGCATCCGAACGGTACGCTTGTTCAGCGTATAGATCGACCTGCGGTAA
>CAYTVP010000421.1:0-3980 GCA_964441675.1 uncultured Solibacteraceae bacterium
GCGCTACGAAACCAGCCCGCGTTCAATGGCACGCTCGTAAGTGTTCCCACCGACGCTTTTAAACAAGGAGACTTTTCGCAGTATCGGGACGCCAATGGCAATCTGATTCCAATTTTCGATCCTGCGAGTACAACAGCAAACGGTGCGCGTACTCAGTTCCCTGGCAACATCATTCCCGCAGACCGGATCTCAGGGGTGGCGAGGAACGTACTACCTCTTATCCCGGAACCGGACTTTTCCGGCTATTTCAATAATTTTCTCAACCGCACGGCAAATCCCATAAAAGATTACTCCTGGTCCTTGAAGGGCGACCACATTCTTACGCCGAACCAGCGGTTGAGTGCTGCCTTCTGGCGTACATCGACTTCGTCACCCAGCTACTCGCCGCTCGGAACAACATCCCCTCTCGGCCTGTGGGGATTCAATCCTGTGGACGGCTTGGGTGTCCGGGCAAACTACGACTACACCATCCGGCCGAACTTGATCCATCACTTCGGATTCGGCTATACCGCCAGTAACCCAATACGGCAACGTGATGAGCGGCGCGGTAATGAGATCTATCAAGTTCCAGGTATTCCCGCCGATTCACCAGGCTTTCCACTTTTCAATGTGGCAAACAATTACGGCGCTCTTGCGCTGGGAAACTCCAATCAGCAACCCAACGATCCTTCCCAGAATCGGAACTTCGCGTTTATCGATAACTTGATCTGGGTCAAAGGACGGCACCAGTTCAAGTTCGGAATCGACTTTCGATTCTTCCGATATGACAATTTTGCCGGCACGGTCAACGGCGGCTTGAGCGGTTCATTTCAGTTCAATCCTCTCTCGACAGCTGACCTCAGTTCTGCCAGCTCCGCTCAACAGGGAAATGGCTGGGCGAGTCTTCTGCTGGGACAGGTGTACTCCGCACAGCGGCTGATACCAGCTCCGCTCCGGCGGATGCGAAATCAATACTACGCCTGGTATATCGAAGATGTCATCAAGCTCAACCGGAAACTTACTGTGACATTGGGGCTGCGCCATGAGATCCCCACTGTTGTCCGCGAGGCGGATAGCCGACAATCGCGATTGAACCTAAGCTTGCCAAATCCGGCGGCCGGCGGCAGGCCAGGAGCGCTGGAATTCATCGCATCCGGCGGTTTACTGACACCCACTTATACACGCGCGTTCTCGCCCCGCGTCGGTATCGCTTACTCGATCAATGACAAGACGGTGATACGAGCCGGATTCGGCATCTTCTACTCTCCAACCAACGCGACAAGTGTCGGGCGTCAGTCCGGTCTGTTTTCGAGTGGATTCTCTTATACGCAGAATTTTCCGCAGGTGACCTCGGGGCGCGTATCAGCTCTAATTCTTGACGAGGGTGTTCCTGCCTTTACCGGTACATTACCCGATACAGACCCGTCTCAAGTGAATGGCGGAGTCATCGAGTTTATGAACCCCGGCGCCGGCAAGCCTGGTTACATGAGTAGCTGGACATTCAACATTCAACGTGAATTGCCATTTCAATTTTTGCTTGACGTCGGATATGTCGGCCAAAAGGGTACCGCATTACCTTCCGGCCTGGAGAATTTGAATCAAGTCGACGTTCGATATCTTTCATTGGGAACCACGCTGAATGCCGATATCAGTTCCGCCGCGGCACAGGAGGCCGGAATAGTAGCTCCTTATCCTGGTTTCACAGGATCTGTATCTCAAGCCTTGCGGCCTTATCCGCAGTATTCCGATATTCGAAACCTTTTTCAGCCAATCGGCTGGAGTACCTATAATTCACTTCAGCTTCGCTTAGTGAAGCGTCATTCGTCCGGCTTGAGCTTTCTAGCCTCCTATACCCTCTCGAAAAGTTTGGTGAGCGGCGGCGGCTACACCGGTCTGGGCGACGACGCTGCAAACTCGCGTCCACTCGATACCAATAACCGTGGCATCGAAAAGAGACTAGCTGGATTTGATACTCCTCACAACCTCGTCCTGTCGTGGGGATATGAGTTACCGTTCGGCAAGGGAAAAGCATTCGCGGCTAATTCAGGTCGCGCGATGAACTTGCTGATCGGCGGCTGGCAGATTAACGCAATCCACCGCTATGTGGCGGGCACTCCAATCGGCATCTCCGGCGGCGGTGTAATACCACTCTTCAACGGCGGCAATCGGCCAAACGTTGTCCTGGGAACACCTGCCCGGACAGATGTTTCTCGTGCGGAGTTCGATCCTGCACGCGATCTTTATCTCAACATCAATGCATTCTCGCAGCCAGCGCCGTTTACACTCGGTAACGCGCCGCCCGTCCTGCCGAACGTGCGAACATTCGCGCTTTTCAACGAAGACTTCAGCGTGCTGAAGAATATGTATCTCTTTGAGTCACACCAGTTGCAGTTTCGGGCTGAGTTCTTCAACCTCTTCAATCGCGTGGTGTTTGGCGGTCCATCTACCAACATCAATGCACCGGCGACATTTGGCAGAGTTAGCAGCCAGGCCAATTCGCCGCGGAACATTCAGCTTGGTCTGAAGTACATATTCTGAATTGCGTTGCATTCAGACAGCTTTTTGAATTCAGGAGCGCGCTCAGTTTTGAGCGCGCGCGCGATGATGAATGGAAATCCCGCAATCGTAATCTCGACAGGATCAAGCAAAAGACGGTCCCCGTCGATAGCTGCCTTCACCAGTGACGATGCCAAAGTCTTGCGGATCTGAGCAGGGGGATGCTACTTAGGCGCTCGAGACCTCAGCGATGAAACCGGCGATGAAGCGCTCGATCTGGGCCGGTGGCAGGTTGTAGCGGGTGACGGAGTCCGGCTGGCCGAGATTGCCGCTAATGACGAAGGCGCGCAATCCGGCGCGCGCAAGGTTTTTCGCCTGCTCTATGCTAAGCCCGCCGACCACCTGCACCGGGGCGGCCTTGCCGACCCGCTCGAAGATGGTGCGAGCCATGTCACCCAGAAAGTCGCTCTGGATGAGCTTGGGATCGGCGCGCCGCGCGTCGGACTGCAGATGAATGCCGACCGCGTCCACACCGGCATCGAGCATCCGAAGCGCGACCTCGGCAGCCTGCGCGGCCGGGCCCTGGTGCGGCACCAGGATATCGGCAAAGGCGAGCCGCGGAAGTCCGGAGCCGCTGCGCCTGAACTCGTCGCGCACGGCGCAGACCGCCCTCGCCGTATCCACACCCGCGAGCGCGAGGAAATCAATGACATTGCCGCCGCCCGCATAGACGCCGCGCGCCTCGGAGGCACCGCCGTCCATCGTCTTCATATCGGCCAAGAGGAGCGCCTTGGGAAACTGCTTGCGGAAGGCGGGCACGACGTTCGAGACGCCTTCGTTCTTGAGTAGCGGCGTCCCCATTTCGACGATGTTGACGCCGCCCTTCAGCGCCGCGCTGGCAACCTCCAGGCCCTGCTGCAACGTGGCCACGTCGACCGAGATCTGGAACGTGAAGCGTGTTCTGAGCTGATCGAGAACGCGGGCAGAGGCCGGGTGGGCTTCCTTCCCCGCCTGGGCCCAGGCATAGTTGGGCCGCATCATCTCGAAGGCGGCGCCGACCGTCAGCCCGCTCACGGCGAACTTGCGCGCGCCGTCGAGGAACGATCGCCGGCCGATGTGTCCGTGCCGATAATCGTGAAAGAAATCGAGCGGTTTCTGCGGAAAGTCGGACGGCTTCTTACGCTCCATGATCGCAGCTCCTTGAGGGACGTAGCCTCATGTTAACCTCGAACGTCCCTGGTTGTCTCCCGGGAGTTCACGGACGCCCCAGCGGCGCGGCGCTATGCTTTGAAGATCAACAAGGCTCACCATGGACGATACGCGAGTATTCCGAATGGCGTTCGCGAGCGTATACCCGCATTACATCGCCAAGGCCGAGAAGAAGGGCCGCACGAAGGAGGAGGTGCATGCCATCATCCACTGGCTCACGGGCTACGATGAGCAGGCGCTACAACAGCAGATCGACAAGAAGGTTGACTTTGAGACTTTCTTCGCCCGTGCACCAC
>CAYTVP010000422.1:0-3980 GCA_964441675.1 uncultured Solibacteraceae bacterium
TGTTGGGGGAGCGGGGCCACGGGGCATTGCGGAATCTGGTACGAGGCAGAAACTAAACGCACTGAAAATCGGGTTTGCGGAACGCCGCCCGCATCGCATTAGGATAGTTGGAAGGCATTTTTGCCCGCGGGAGGCTGTCCACAATGAGCTTTACCCGGCGATCCGCCACGCGCCTGCTGGCGGCTCCGCTAGTATCACGGATCGCGCTGTTCGAAGCCAGTGCCAAACCATCCATCGGCGAGTACGATACCGCCAATACCAAGATCGCTCATCGTGTGAGCCCCAATATTACCGATGACGACCTTTTGTTCATGAAGCAGATCGGCCTGCGTTGGGCTCGCGTGGAATTTGGCGACGGCGATGTTCCGTTCGACACAATCCGCGCCACGCAGGAACGTTTCCAAAAGTTCGATATCGGTATTTACTCGGGAGTTCACTACGCATACCGCAAGCTGGATGTGCAGTTGGGCAGGCCGGGCCGCGACCGTGAGATTGAACGTTACAGGACATTCCTTCGGGACCTGGGCAAGCTCGGCATTCCGATCTCGTCCTACGATTTTCATCCGGCGAATACCTATACCACCAGCACGGTGGAGCGCCGCGGTTATCGTTCGCGCCAGTTCAGCTTGGACGACTTCCGCTCGCGGGTAGAAAAACAGGCATTCGAGCGCGAATACTCGGCAGAGGATATCTGGTCGAACTATACCTATTTCGTGAATGCGGTGCTCCCTGTTGCCGAGGAAGCAAAAGTGAAACTGGCTCTTCACCCCGACGATCCGCCAGTCGCGAAGATGAACGGCGTGGCGAAAATTTTCACCCACTACGATGGCTACCGCCGTGCCGAGAAAATCTCCAAAGGCAGCAAGTATTGGGGCCTCACCTTTTGTGTGGGTACGTGGGCGGAAGGCGGCAACGGCATGGGGAAGAGCATTTTTGAGATGATCCGGGACTTCGGAGGACGGGGCAAGATATTCGAAGTTCATTTCCGCAACGTCAGCGGACCGCTTCCTACGTTTGTCGAGACGTTTCCCGACGACGGCTACATCGACATGTACCAAGTGATGAAAGCGCTCAGGCAGGTTAAATTTGACGGTGCCGCCGAACCGGATCATGTTCCGCAGTTGGCGGGCGATACAGGAGGGTTCCGCCGGGCCGGGACCGCCTATATCATTTCCTACATGCGGGGATTGCTGAAACGCGCGAATGAAGAAGTCGGCTGACATTCCGTCGCGGACCTCCGGCGATACGATTGCTCCCGTACGTGGATTAGAGTAGTGAGGAATGGGAAAACTGTTGCTCTTTGCCGCAGCCGCGGCTAGTCTGTCCTGCACGGCAGTCGGTGAGAAACCGGAAGTGTTTCTGGGGCGGTGGGACATGACTGTTACCCCGGCTAACGATACTCCTTACCCGCAATGGATGGAGTTGATCGAAAAGGACGGCAAGATTGAGGGCCGTGTACAGCCGCGCGGTGGTGGCTGGCGGCCGATCCAGGGCGTTAAATTCGAAGCGGGCAAGATGGTGGTTGAGCTGTCTACACCGAGAGGGCCGGCAACAGCATGGATCTTGACTTCCGAAGGCCCCGACAGAATAACCGGCATCGAGAGGCGCGGCGACAGCGATGGTCCTAGCCTGGCCGGTGTTCGAGCGCCCAAACTGGACCGCCCCATGCCCAGTGCCTGGACGGAGCCGAAGAGTATTTTCAATGGCAAGGATCTGACTGGCTGGGAGCCTATCGGGAACATCGAAAACAATAAATGGAAAGCCGTCAAGGGAGAGCTTGTGAATGACAATCCGCAAGTGGACGGCCAGCGCGGCGCACGCGCTGCCAACTTGAAGACGACTGAAAAGTTTCAGGACTTCAAGCTGCACATCGAGGTAAATTGCCCGGAGCACGGAAATAGTGGCATCTATCTGCGCGGACGTTACGAAATTCAGATCGGCACTGAGGGCGGCTCGCAGCCGGATCACGAAATGGGCGCCATCTACAGCCACTATCCCCCTCCGGCCAGTGCTGAGCTTGGATTGGGCAAGTGGACTTCATTCGATATCACTTTGGTTGGCCGGCATGTCACCGTCCTGCGGGACGGCAAGGTGTATCACGACAATGTCGAGATACCCGGACCCACAGGAGGGGCGCTCGATAGCAACGAAGCAGAGCCGGGACCGTTCTTCTTGCAGGGCGACCATCACGGCGTCATACGCTACCGCAACATCACGGTTTCGGTGCCGAAGGAATAGCCGCCGTCATTGCGCCGCAGGTCCGTATACGGGAATGGCCGCGCCCGTGATATCGGATGCGGCGTCGGACGCCAGATGAACTAACAGCGCCGCCACCTGCCCGGGATGGACCCACTTCGAATAATCCGCGCCAGGCATTGCGATGCGATTGGCCGGCGTATCCATTGTTCCGGGCAGCACGATGTTGGCCGTAATTCCGCTATCGGCGTTTTCGAGCGCGATCGTCCGCACTAGGGATACCAGGGCAGCCTTGGAGAGGTTGTACGCTCCGCTACGGGCACCCGGTTCCACCGCGCTGCGGCTGCCGATCGCAAGAAAGCGCCCGAAGCCCTGGGCGCGCATACGAGGCAATACTGCTTGTGCCAGAAAAAAGGCCGAGCGCAGATTCAAATCAAGCATCCGATCCAGCTCGGCGCTGTCGATATTCTCAACGGCGTTACCTCCGGCGTAAGCGCCTATAAGGTGTACTGCCACATCGATTCGCGGAACCGCGGAAGCGATCTTCGCTACCGCGTCAGCGTGACCAAACTCGGCCGCAATCGCCGTGAAGCGATCATTCGGAAAATCATCGTTGCGTATGGATCGCGATGTGCCGAATACTCGGGCGCCTGCATCGAGAAAGGCCTGCGTGACGTGAGTTCCCAGTCCGCCCTTAGCACCTGTGATGAGCGCAGTCTTGCCGGTCAGCATTGCTTCTTCGGTACTGTCTTATCCGCGCAGTTCCAGTCCCTTCATGGTTCCTGAAGAGGAAGCGAACCGGTCCGACTCAATCCCCATCCGCTGCAGCATGCTGACAAAGAGATTCGGCAGCGGGTAGTTCTTATTGGTATCGAAGGCAAGATGCTGGCCGTGACGGAAACCGCCGCCGGCGAGAATCACCGGCATATTCGTTGTCGTGTGTTTGTTCGCGTCGCCGAAGTTACTTCCGTATAAAACCATGCTGCGATCCAGTAAGTTCTCGGTTTCACGGATCGATGCAAACTTACCCAGCAATTCGCCAAGTAGTCTCATGTGCCACAGGTCGATGGCTTCCAGTTGAGCGAGCTTGCTCTCGTTTTTTCCGTGGTGCGAGAGATTGTGATACCCGTCGGTAATTTTGATGCCGTCGATGTCAATCGCCGGTGAATTCGAGCTGTCCAGGAAGAGGGTAATCAGGCGCGTCGAGTCGGTCTCAAACGCCAGGCGAGCCATGTCGTACATCAGGCGAACTTTGCTCATATAAGCCTGGCTGGTGGCAGGATCAACGGGCTCACGCTCCTTCGTCGTCGGCTTTGGTTTTCGTTCCCACTCCCGTGCCGACACCATACGCTGTTCGAACTCCCGCACACCGGTGACATATTGATCGAGGCGCTGACGATCGCGCGGCCCAAGGTCGCGCGCCAGCTTACCTGCGTGATCGGCTACCGCATCCATAATGCTCTCGCCCATTCGCAGCCGCGCAATCTGCCTGTCCACTTCCTCGTCGCTTCCTTGCAGAAACAGACGCCGATAAACGCCGGCGGCGCTATCTTCGCACGGAATCATCACGCCGGCGCCGGTCCACGTGAGGCTGCGCTGGCCCTTGCTGACATTGACACCCAAGGTCAGGGACGGAAAGCGTGTTCGTGTGCCGATCTGGTCGGCCATGTATTGGTCGAGCGAAATAGAGTTGCGAAACCCTCCATTGGCAGGATGCGGCGCGGCCGTTAAAAAGCATATTTCCGACGCGTGGCTGCCATCTACATCCGGGTGCGAAACTCCGC
>CAYTVP010000423.1:0-3957 GCA_964441675.1 uncultured Solibacteraceae bacterium
CGCAGTCCATGTTCATCCCTTTGTTACAACTTCGTCGAGGTTCAAAATCATGTTCGCCACAGCGGCGAGAGCTGCCAGTTCCGCAGCGTCGATCGATTCATCGCGCGGTGACGCGCCCACATTCAGGAATTCGGTTGCCGCCCCGCGGTCAGCTCGATAGCCAACCAGCATCTTGTCGTAGGTGCTGAGCAATGTATCGCTCTCCTCGCGATCGGGGGCACGGCCGGTGGTGAGGCGGAAAGCGTATGCGATGCGATCGGCAACGGAGCTGCCGCCTTCATGAATCGAACGTTCCGCCAGCTTTCGCGCCGCTTCCACATAGATCGGATCGTTCAACAGCGTTAGCGATTGCAGCGGCGTGTTCGTAGTGGACCGGCGCACGATACAGAATTCACGGTCCGGAGCATCGAAAACGGTCATCGTCGGATGCGGAATGGTGCGCTTCCAAAACGTGTAGAGACTCCTGCGAAACAGGTCGTCGCCCTTGCTCTCGACATAACGCGTACCGGGGTAATCTGCCGCAACAACGATTCCCTTGTAGAGATCCTTGGTCTGATAAGGGAACACGCTCGGCCCACCAACCGTGTTTTTCAACAAGCCCGCCACCGATAGGGCCTGATCGCGGATCACCTCGGCAGGAAGGCGGAAACGCGGACCACGCGCCAACAAGCGGTTCTCCGGATCCTTGGCGTACGCCTCTGCCGTAGCCGAGGAATCCTGGCGGTATGTCGCAGACAGCACCATTCGCTTCATCAAAGCTTTAACGTTCCACCCGGACTCGATGAACTCGACCGCCAACCAATCGAGAAGCTCCGGGTGGCTGGGCCATTCTCCCTGGAGGCCGAAATTGTCGCTTGTCTTCACCAACCCGTTACCGAACACCTGCTGCCAGAAGCGATTGACGACAACGCGCGCGGTAAGCGGATGATCCGGTTTGGTCAGCCATTGTGCCAGCCCCAGACGGTTCTTCGGCGCGCCTGGCGGCCAGGCGCCAAGGAGGCTTTCGGGTACGCCGGGCTCCACGATTTCACCGGGAGCGTTATAGGCCCCTCGCAGGAGAACGTGAGTCTCGCGCGGATCGGACGCCTCATCCATCACCATCACTGTGGGCGAGTTTCGTTGCGTCGATAGCAGTTTTGCCCGAAGAGACCGTAGCTTCAGACGATCCTTAGCGTAGTCGCCCTTGGCCGCGGTCAAAATGGCATCGCGCATCCAGGATGCTTCGACATCCGTTAACGTGTTCGCTTGATGACGGGAAATGGCGTAGGGGAGTGCCCGCGACTGAAATACGGCTTCGACTTCATCGTCAGTCAGGCGGCGAGACCAGAACGTAAGATCATCGAGCCGGCCTGCATAGGGAGTGCTCTTTGGATCGACGTCCCAGCCGATTCGGAACTTCGCGTGCGACGGCTTGTCGCTTTTCGCGTTTCCGACCGCCACGGCTTCGTTCACAAGCAAGGTCGGAACCTCTTGCCCATCGACAAACATCCGCACCCAGGCGGCCTCGGCGCGCATGGCATCGTCTGACGGCGCACCTTCATAGATCAATGCCAGATGTCGCCATTGGTCAGCGGTGAGGCTGGCGCCTTTGGATTGCACACGGATGGAGTACGCCGGAAAACGATCGCTAAGCCGGAACTCGAGCTCGCCATCGACCAGGCGGAACTCGATGCCGCGCCCGTAAATGGTGGACGCGGGACTCATGTTGTATTCAATGGTGGACAACAGCGCCGCATCCGTATCGCCCGGCGCCGGGCGAACCCATGCACTCCATGTAAACGGCTTCCGTTTCGAGATGGGAACACCTTTGCCGGCAATCTGCGGCTTCGGAGATATGGCCCGAGGCACGCAGGCGTTACCCGCGATGCCTGCCTCTCTATCGGGAGACTTCTCCGGCGCTTTGTCGAAATCCGCGGCGGACTCGCATTCGATTCTGAGTACCGGATCCTTCGGCATCGTAACGCTGGAAAGCGATAGCAGAACCTTTTCCGCTTGCGCATCTTTCCACTTCCAGGACCGCTCGACCTTCTCCGTACGGGGCACCAGTTGACTGATATCCGACTCCAACTCGCGAATCCGCGCTTGCTGATCCGCCGTCGGGGCGGGCAGGAATGGCACCGCGTTGTTCACGCGACCGTCCTCACCCATCTCCGGAATATTGTTGAAGAATGCAAAAAACCGGTAGTGATCGCGCTGCGTGATCGGGTCGTATTTGTGATCGTGGCAACGCGCACATTCGAGGGTCAGCCCCAGCCATGACATTCCCAGCGTTCGAACGCGATCGGCGACGTACTCGACACGATACTCCTCATCGATAATTCCGCCTTCCGAATTGATTACGTGGTTGCGGCCGTATCCCGTGGCGATCCTTTGATCGAGTGTGGGGGTTGGCAGCAGATCGCCTGCCAACTGTTCCGTCAGAAACCGGTCATACGGTTGATTGGCGTTAAAGCTCGCGATGACCCAATCGCGCCAGCGCCACATGGAGCGTGTCGAGTCGTTGTTGAATCCATGGGTATCCGCATAGCGCGCCACATCCAGCCAGTCGATTGCCATCCGCTCGCCATACTGCGGCGATGCCAGGAGCCGATCGACCTGGGAGACATACGCCGCCTCGCCTCGCGCCTGAACGTCCTTCGCGAATGCGTCCACTTCGGCAGGTGATGGAGGCAGCCCGGTGAGATCCAGGCTGGCGCGCCGGAGCCACTTCCACGTTGGGGCCGGTTTTGACGGCGGGATCTTTTCCGCAATCAGCCGCGCGGACACAAACGCGTCGATGGGCTGCTTGACCCAGACTGGATCGGCGTTCGCGGGAAGCGCGGGACGCTGCGGCGGCTCAAAAGCCCAGTGTTTCGAGTAGTCGCCGCCCTGGTCAATCCAGCGCTTCAGGATGTCGATCTGCTCCGATGTCAGCTTTCGGTTGGACGACACAGGCGGCATGCGGCGCGCGGGCTGCTCCGCTGTAATCCGCTGGTAGATCCCGCTGGCTGCGGATTGCCCAGGCACCAAGGCCGATCGGCCGCCACGCTCGACCGTCGCTCCCTCCGGCGTATCGAGGCGAAGCCCGGCCATTCGCTTCTTGCCGTCCTGACCGTGGCAGTGGTAGCAATTCTCCGAAAGAATGGGGCGAACATCGCGGCCGAAGTCGACCTTCGGTTCTTCGGCGCACAACAGGCTGGGCGCAATCAAAAGACACGCCAGAACGCTACCCGGCATCGACGCGGATTTCGTCATTCCCTTCTCGCATCGTATCAGGACCAGCGCCGGAAAGCTGTCTTGCGCTTGAGGAACGAGCAGCCGGGATCAGCTTATTTGGGGTTTATTTGGAGTCTATTTACGGGCGAAAGGCGTTCGTTTGACGATTCCCTCACCCTCCCGAATAGTAACCAACTGGCCGGCGGCAACTTTCGGGATTTTCTCCGTGGCTCCGTTGGGCCATCGAATTTCAAGATCGGCTTCCGTTGCCGCCCCCAGCCCAAAATGAAGCCGCAGATCGTTGACGGAATAGAAGCTTGCCTGGCTTAGCACTTCCTGCACCTGCTTTTTCCCGCCGTAGAACGCGGTGACGCGGCCCCCGATCGCCGTACGATTCGATTTCACGCCCACCAGTTTGACCTTCAGCCAGTGACGGTCGCCCGCGAGATCGTTGCGCAACAGCGACGGCGGTTCGTGCAAATTCAGTATTAGGATGTCGATATCGCCGTCGTTATCGAAGTCTCCGAAGGCACAGCCGCGGCTGGAATGCCGCTCCGCAATAGCCGGTCCGGCAACGTCGAACAGTTCTTCCACCCTTCCTCCGCCCAGATTGCGAAATAGAACGCGGGGCGTTTTGAATGGGTACGAAGGAAGTTCGGCCTCCACCTCCGGGTAGACATGACCCGTCACATAAAACAGGTCCGGCAGGCCGTCGTTATCCAGATCGACAATTCCGGCGCCCCATCCGACAAACCGGGTTTC
>CAYTVP010000424.1:0-3950 GCA_964441675.1 uncultured Solibacteraceae bacterium
TTGACGGCGGGCGCGGGAATGACGGCATTTCCTCATCGATGCCGGCGATATGCGACACCCGGCAAAGAGATCGGACTTTTTGAGGGCACGTTTCCGCTGACCTGGGCGAATCTTCTTGGTCTGCCCGCGCTGACGGTACCCGTCAATGGCATTGGAGTTCAGCTGGTAGGAGCGCCGTACTCTGACGAACTCCTGCTTGCAATCGGCGAGGAGCTAGAACTTAGCCTGCAATAGAGCGCGCTGCTCGATCTTCGCATCGTCTAATTCGATTCCGAAGCCCGGACGGTCGTCGAGCGCAAGGAAACCGTTCTGAACGGTTGGCGGGTTCTTGTCGAAGAAATAGTACGAATTCATTTTCAGGATCAGAAACTCCACCATCGGACAGGACATCGGCGACTGGCTGGCCACCACATGCAATGCGGCATGAATGTTGTGACCGTGCGGAATAACGTGAACGTCGTGCGCCGACCCGATTGCGCAAATTTTTACCAGCTCGCTCACGCCGCCGCACCACTCTGGATCCGCCTGCACGACAGTGATTGCGTTTGCCTTGAGATACTGCTCCACTTCCCAGCGGCCGTAGAAATGCTCGCCCGTCGCTACTGGGATGGAGGTGGCTCGGCGAAGCGCGGCAAAGCTATCGATCTTCGCGGGGGAGAATGCTTCCTCGATCCAACGCGGCCGATACTGCTCCACTTGTTTTGCCCAGGCCAGCGCATAATTGAGATCCCAGCCCATAAACGCGTCGAACATGAGATCGGTGTCATCGCCCGCGGCTTCCCTGAGAATTCGTAGCATATCGACGTTCTTCTTCATTCCGGCGGCGCCGTCGCCGGGACCATATCCCATGAACCACTTCTGATGACGGAAGCCGGCTTCTTTCAACGCTTTGGTCCTCGCGGCAAGCCGCTGCGGTTCAAGCGAATAGCCGAGGCAGCTGCCGTAGGCCGCTACTTTGGTCCTGGTCGGGCCGCCGAGCAGCCGGTAGACCGGCGCATCGAACACACGTCCACGCAGATCCCATAGGGCGTTATCCACGGCGCTGATCGCCATCATGAAGTGGCCGCCGCGGGAGTGACGATTGACGCGGTACATCTGATCCCATAACGTCTCGATTGCGAGCGCGTCCTTGCCCTTCAGGAAGCCGCGCAGCTGCTGATCGACAACCAGTGCCGCCTCCGCATCGACAGGACCGTAGCGGCCGGTTGCGCCTCCGGCTGTAATCTCCAGATAAATTGCCGATGCGCGGACGGTCTGCGGTTTCGCATCACCGTCCCGGTATTCAGCGGGCCGCAAGTCGTCGTAGATGTGAATCGGATTTACCTGGTGCTGTCGATCCACACCGGTCATTGCTTCGCGTTTGCCAGTCAAACGCCACAGCTTAATTTCTTCGATCGGAAACTTACCCGGCGCAGCCCAGCAGGCTGCCGCGGGTAATGTGAGAAGAAGATCGCGCCGGCGCATGCCGCGAATTCTATCAAGCGCCATGCGGGCCAGACGAGTCTATCGGATTAGTAGCGGGTCAGCCGCCCCCGGATCCTCTTCGCGCGCTTTTCGATTTCTTCCAGCTTCTTGATTACCTGCACCGAGACCACATTGCGGCCGCTCTTCTTCAGCTCATCGTAGAATTCACCGATCAGCTCTTTCATTTCACCCGCTTCTTTCAGCGACTTCGCATGCTCTTCCTTAAGGATCTCTTCCGATTGCAGCTTTCCGTTTGGGAGGCGAACTTCTTTTTCCCGGTCCGGTTTCGGAATGGGGTGGCTCGGAGGGAACTGTGCAGCGGTAAGCCCTGCGAAAATCCAGGCACAAATTAGGAACCGCATACGTCCAGATTGTCATAATCGGCACTCCACTACTGCCCCAAGGATTCCAAGTCCGGCACCAATTCGGTAAGATGCCCTCTATAGGTCCTGAGCGTCGATAGTGTCATCACCTGTACTTCCCGTTCCAGAAATTGAATCCACAGAGCATCAGCAGGAGGCCAAACTTTACAATCTGGTTCTCCTGGACGACGATGAACATACTTATGACTACGTCATCGAGATGCTGCAACGGCTTTTCTTTATGAACGCCGACAAAGCGTATGAGCACGCGGTCGAAGTCGATCGTGCCAAAAGAACAATCGTCCTGACCGCGGAGCTGGAGCCGGCCGAATTCGGCCAGCGGCAAATTCACGGTTATGGCGCCGACTGGCGAATGCCGAAGTCGAAGGGTTCCATGTCGGCTGTAGTCGAGCCCGCGAAATAATCAATGTCTAATAAAGTTGCCCTGGTGACCGGCGGTTCTCGCGGTATCGGATTGGCCATCGCGCAGCGGCTGGTGCGGGACAAATATCGAGTTGCCGTCAACTACAACCGGAATCCTGTTGAAGTGGGCGCGCTCGCCGTTCAGGCAGACTTGGCCGATCCTGCCCAGGCGAAAATGCTGGTGGAACGAGTGGAGCGGGAACTAGGTCCGGTCGAGGTTCTGGTAAACAACGCCGGCAAGCTCGCCCGCGGCGATTTCGAAACGCTGGAGTCATCGGAATTCGAGGCAATGCGCAAGATCAATGTAGACGGACTTGTCGCGGTCACCCGTGCCGTATTGCCGGGCATGAAGGAACGCCGGTGGGGCCGGATTATCAATCTGACATCAATCGCTGCGCATGGGACGTCCATGCCCGGAGCGACGTTCTATTCAATGACCAAAGCGGCAATCATCACGCTTACCCGTCGCCTGGCGTATGAATTCGGAGCCTACGGGATCACTGTGAATGCCATCGCGCCGGGCTTCATTTGGACGGACATGGTGGCCATAGGGAGAAAAGACGAGGATTTGAAGGAAGTCGAATCCGTCATGGCGAAAAAGGCCATGCTGGGCCGGGTCGGCCGTCCGGATGACATTGCCGGCGTCGCTGCATTCCTTGCATCGGACGACGCGGCGTTTGTTACCGCTCAAACGTTAACGGTTGACGGCGGCCGTATGGACTATATCGGTCATCCATAAGGGGCGCGATTATGCGCCTTTGCGCTTTTTCTCGTAGGCTGCAAACCGCTCACCATACTCGTTGAAGCCCTTGCGGCCCATAAGCGAGAAGGTGAATTTCTTGCCCAACTCGACGCCTTCCTGATCGAATGCATTGATACTCAGCAGTTCGCCCATGAACGCGGTTTGAAACTCGAGGAGTTGGAAGAATCCTCCGATGTGTTCCTCATCCACCTTGCCGAGGGTGTATGTGCAGTTGGGGCGTTGCTGCTCGGTGAGAGCGGCCGCGGTCGCGCGGCGCTCCGCGTCAATCAGCATGGCAAGCGACTTCCCGGCCAGATAGTCGAAACCTTCGAGGCCAAGCTTCACCTTGTTGATTTTGCCGGGGTGCGCAAATTTGCCGACAGCCCAGAACGAAAAGACCTTGTCATTCGGTCCTTCCATGTACAGCTGGACCTGTGAATGCTGATCGGTGGTGCCGAGCGCCGCCACCGGAGTCTGGCCCAGATGTACCGTTGCGCCAGACCGGTCCTTCGCCTTTCCGAGCGATTCCGCCCAAAGCTGCCGGAACCAGAACGCCGTGCCCCACAGGAAATTGGAGTAGGGAAACGCCACCTGAATACTCTTCTTCTTCTTCGTCCAAATCAGGTGATGCAGCTTTGCGGCTTGTAGAGCGGTATTGGCCGCGAGATCGGTCTTCCAGGAAAGTCCCGTCGCCTCCGCCGCGCCCTTGCAGATCTTGGCGATGTTCAGGCCTGCCAGCGCGGCAGGCACCAGCCCCACGACGGACAGGACACTGAAACGTCCGCCGACGTTCTCGGGAATGTGGAATGTGGGATATTCCTCCTGGGTTGCGAGGACCTTCAGATCGCCGCGGCCTTCACTGGTGACGACGGTGATCTGCCGCTTCGCCTTGCGTCCCAGGGCATCTTCCATCCATTCCTTGACAACCGAAACCGTCGCGGCGTTTCTCATTGTCAAGG
>CAYTVP010000425.1:0-3946 GCA_964441675.1 uncultured Solibacteraceae bacterium
CCATGCCCTAGTGTGCATGAGCTTCTTCGCTTTGCAGTAATTTTTCACAGCTTCTTAAGCGCGGGGATCGTTCTCACGCACCCCCGTCAGGCTAGGCCCGGGCTTCCGTCAGGCCGCAGTCGGCGAATTCTTTCGGGGCGGCGGGGTCGCGCCGGGCGACTACGCGATTCCGTCCGGTTCGCTTCGCTTCGTAAAGAGCATCGTCGGCCAGCTTGATCAGGGATTCCAGCCGAGTCGTGCTTCCGGGGTAGTAGGTGGTGGCGCCGAAGCTGGCGCTGATGGGAAGCTCGTCGGGGTTGCCGTCGGGAGTCTGGTCCTCGCAAAGCGGCATGGGACTGTCGCATACGGCCAGGCGCAGGCGCTCGGCCTGGCGGGCCGCACAGCCCAGATCGCATCCCGGCAGAACCAGCAGGAACTCTTCCCCACCGTAGCGGCCAATCGAATCGTAGGAGCGGATCGAGCCGTGCATCCGCCGCGCGGCCTCGCGCAGAACGGCATCGCCCACATTGTGACCGTACGTGTCGTTGACGGACTTGAAGCGATCGATGTCCGCCAACACAATTCCCACCGGCACCTGGTCGCGCGAGGCGCGGTCCATTTCGGTCCGCAGCACATCCAGAATTCGGGCGCGGTTGAACATGTCCGTCAGCTCGTCGTAGGTCGCCTGCCGGATCAGCTTTTTCTGGGCCGTCATCAGGGCTTCATGCAGCCGCAGGATTCGCTTGCCCGCCTCCAGCCGCACTTCCAGCTCCTGCTGGTCGAAGGGCTTGGTGATATAGTCATCGGCTCCGGCGCTCATGCCGGCAATCAGGTCTTCGCGCTGATTCTTGGAGGTCAGCAACAGGATATAGGTGTACTGCCCGCGGCCCAAACTGCGGACACGGGTGCACACTTCCGGGCCCGTCAGCGTGGGCATCACCCAATCGAGAATGGCCATCGACGGGCAGCCGTCCTGTTCCAGGACCGACCAAGCCTCCGCGCCGTCGCAGGCCACGGTAACCTCATAGCCCCACTTCTTGAGTGTCGCTTCTAATAGATGACGCGAGACGATACTGTCATCCGCAATCAGTACTCTTTGCATGGATCCCTGCTCGAACCGATCGACCTTTCACCCCCCTGCCTCATCGGCTTGTTCGGCGATTCCCTTTAGTTTATCTCCCGATCCCCCCATTTGCGCTGCACCGGTTGTCATTTGGGGGGCGGGACATCTGTATATCGGCGTGTCCGGATTGGGCCTCCACGTTATGATGGGCAGTAGGGAGGCTGGATGCCAGCAGAACATTCGGTTTTGGTGCCGATGGTGGTTGAACAGAGCTCGCGGGGCGAGCGGGCGTTCGACATCTACTCGCGCCTTCTGAAAGAGAACATTATCTTCCTGGGGACGCCGATCGACGATCAGGTGGCGAATCTGATCATCGCGCAGATGCTGTTCCTGGCGGCGGAAGATCCCGAGCGGGACATTTCGCTCTATATTAATTCGCCCGGTGGCTCGATTACCGCGGGACTCGCGATTCTCGACACGATGCGGTTGGTTGAGCCGGACATCGTCACCTATTGCATTGGTCAGGCGGCGTCGATGGGCGCCGTGCTGCTGGCGGCCGGCACGAAAGGGAAGCGGTTTACCTTGCCGCACTCCCGGATCCTGATTCATCAGCCGTCGATGAGCGGACTGGCCGGACAGGCCACCGATATCGACATCTATGCCAAAGAGATTCTGCGCATGCGCGAAATCCTGAACGGCATTCTCGCCGATGCCACGGGCCAGCCGGTGGAGCGCATCGCCCGCGATGTGGAGCGCGACTACATCATGGAATCCCAGGCGGCCGTGGACTACGGCATCGTCGACCGGGTGATCGTCTCGCGCGAGCAGCAGCCGAAGCCCTAAAAGCTAGCGGTATTCGCGATCGTGGAGACATTCTTCACGGTCGCGGCTGCTGTCGTAGGCCGGGCTGTTGCAAGGGCAGATGAAAATTGCCACCGCGAGCAGCCGCGCGTGGAGCCGCTTTTCGGCGGAGCAAGCGGGTCGTTCCACCTGAACCGTACAGTCACTTTCGACGAAGCAACTCCTTCAATGTCACGACAGCCGGCAGCCGCGACCAGAGGAACCCAGGTGCCGGAACCGGAGCCGGTCCCTGCGGAATTCCGGAATCGTTCCGTCACCGAATTAATTCACCAACACAACCAACAGCCCAGCCCTTTCCGTTGGACTAAGACTGCTGACGAGATCCTCGCCAGTGTCGCTCGCTTTTGTATGCGGACTTCAGATACGGGACAGGTAATCTTCCGACCACAGGCAATCTTCCGACAGTCAGCGATCGGAGGTTAGGCGCGGTAGCCTTCCATGATAACCTTGTCCGACATCGTATCCATACCGAGGAAAGAGACGCCAGGACGGTCGATACGCGCATCCAGAGACCTGGAGGCAAAATGACTCAGGGTCGTCGCGATGCTCTAATTGCAGAGTATCGCGAGGTGTCCAGCAACTTCAAACTGCTGACCGACATTCGATTCAAGCTGCTCGGCTTTCTGCCTCTGGCAGCAGCTGCCACGGCTGCAGTTAAGAGCGACAGCCTCGGGCTCAGCACGAGCGTCCTTTCGTTGTTCGGACTCGCGGTCACGATTGGGCTGATGACGTACAACAGTAGAAACGATCAGCTGTACGACGCATTGGTCGGACGCGCCCGGGAGATCGAGCGCTGCCTCGGGATTCCGGACGGCGCGTTCGCGAACCGCCCGACATCATGGCTGAGCTTGCGAGTGGCCGGCTGTTCGTGGCGTGTTCAGCACAGCACGGGGGTTGGCGTGATCTACTCTGCTACAACCGCACTCTGGTTATATGGCGTGCTTGCACCGGCGCTCGAGTTCGTCCGGAACGTCTACTTGCAACTGGACCATCGACCTATTTTGCTCGTTGCTTATCCTACAGCCTGGGTCCAGATGCTGGCACTCGGAGCCTCAATCATCATTGCGTTTAGCGTAGGCATGGCGATTCAAAAACAGCAAGCGAAGCGGCGAAAACACATGAGAGACCAAGCAGCAACAGCCGTAGAGCTTGCCATCGCAACTGACTTGAAGACCCTGACGCACAAGACCGACTTGCTGAATAAGTGTAAAGACCTGGCGAATGACACAGACATCGACGCGGTGAAGAGACGCGCTCACTTTATGGCTGCGCTTGATTCAGAGTCCCTCGCTCACTTCGCGTTGACAGGTACTCCTGAGCTCAGCGCGGCCGGTGTGGTCGCGTACCTGAGTAATCTTCCACAACGCTGGGTGTATGAGTGTTATGCGCAAAGGCGAGGCGGGCAGAACAGTACAGGTCTTTCCGATTTGCTAACAACAGAGCACTCCGTCAGCCGACGGTTGTGATCCGCAAAAACCTTCTGCGTAACGTACCGCAGCATCCTGTTACGTCATAACGTGCGATCCTGCACCGGGCAAAATCGGGGACAGACGAAACAATTCCGGATTGGATGACCGACTTGGCGGCTTACCGTTCTTTCCTGCCGGCAGTGCTCAGGAATCCGCGATTTCACTCGGCCCCTCTCGCATTCATTTTAGCGGCGCCAGCTTGCCGGCTGCTCGCAAGTTATTGAATCGGGGTTGTAGACGGCGACATCCGCCCCGGCAGTACGCCAAGATCTTGGCTAGTCCTACTTCTTGCGCAAGTCGCGGCAGAGAACAAAGTGTCGAATTCGCGTCTCGCCGCTCGAATTCCGGAGTTGTTTCGTCTGTCGCCGAATTAATTCCAATTTAGGGACAGCCATCTCCGAAATTTGTGAAACGTGAGCTCGCCGAGCTTCGTCTAGGGGGGGGATTGTGCCAGCGCCGCATATGTGCAGTGTTCGTGGTCCAACTGATCTGATGCGTTCTCATTTCAGGTAACAAGCAGTTCTGCGCCACTTGCGGCGTGACATTCAGGTTCCGGCATTCCGCCACGAAATCC
>CAYTVP010000426.1:0-3940 GCA_964441675.1 uncultured Solibacteraceae bacterium
CTGGATCATCCTTTGGGCAACGCGCGAGTGGCTGTTGCGCCGGGAGCGGATCGTCGGCCTTTTCATCGTCTCCGAAGTGACTTTCGTCCTCTACGATCTCTCCCTGCTGGGATATCTGGCGCCGCTTTTTCCCGATTCCGCCGTCACCCCGGATTTTCTCACGAGCATTCTGGTTTGTCTGGCGCCGCTCATGGCGCAGCATCGCAGCGCTGTTTACCTGAACGCCGATTTGTTCCGCCGGATCGACCAGCTTCACACAAAGCGAGCCAGCCTGGGCCTGAACCCGGAACAGCTGCGGCTGGTGGAACGCTATCACCGGGGATTTGTGCGGTCCGGCGCAAAGCTCAGCCCCGAGGCGAAGAAGCGCATGGCGGAGATCGATGCGAAGCTGGCGGAGCTGACCACCAAGTTTAGCCAGAACCTGCTGGCCGACACCGCCGCATACAAGCTGGTTATCGATAACGAAGCCGATCTTGCCGGACTACCGGAATCGTTTCGCCAAAGTTCGGCTGAGGCAGCCAAGCAGATGGGCCAGCCCGGAAAATGGGTGGTGACCCTGCAGCGATCGAGCGCCGAGCCGTTCCTCGAAATGAGTGAGCGCCGGGCATTGCGCGAAAAGGTCTTCAAAGCCTGGGCCGCGCGCGGCGACAACGAGAATCAGTACGACAACAAGCCTCTGATTCGGGAGATTATTCCGCTTCGACTGGAGAAGGCAAAGCTGCTCGGCTTTCCCACGTTTGCGCACTTTGCACTCGATGACGTGATGGCGAAGACACCGCAGGCGGCCCAGGATCTTCTGAACAGAGTATGGGAGCCGGCAGTGAAGACTGCCAACGAGGAGGCAGAAACTCTCCGCGCGGCAATGAAAGCCGAAGGCGGACCGGCGACGCTCGAGCCATGGGATTGGCGGTTCTACTCCGAGAAAGTCCGGTTGGCGAAATACGATCTGAATGAAGAACAGATCAAGCCTTACTTCTCACTCGACAAAATGATCGAGGCTGCATTCTTTACAGCCAATCAATTGTTCGGTATCCGGTTTGTGGAGCGGAAGGATCTGCCGAAGTACCACCCCGATGTTCGCTCGTGGGAGGTGAAGGCTTCGGATGGGGCGACGATTGGCGTTTTCTACGGTGATTATTATGCGCGGCCAAGCAAGCAAAGCGGCGCATGGATGAATTCGTTCCGCGAGCAGCAGACGTTCGGAGGGATCGTGCTTCCGGTCGTCATCAACAATCTGAACTTCAACAAGCCGCCTGCGGGACAGCCGGCGCTATTGTCCTACGACGATGCCGAAACTCTGTTCCATGAATTCGGTCACGCCCTGCATGGAATGCTTTCGAAGGTCACCTATCCGCTATTTTCGGGAACCAGCGTTGCCCGCGATTTCGTGGAACTTCCGTCTCAAATTTATGAGCACTGGCTGTTGCAGAAACCGGTCCTGACGAAGTTTGCCGTCCACTACAAAACGGGCGAGCCGATTCCGCAGACGCTGGTGGACAAGATCCAGAATGCACGGAACTTCAACCAGGGGTTCGATACGGTGGAGTATCTTGCTTCGGCAATCGTCGATATGAACTGGCACCTCATCGACAAGCCGGTGACGGTGGACGTACGCGAGATGGAGTCGGAGTGGTTGAAGAAGATCGGGATGCCGAAAGAGATCTACATGCGGCATCGATCACCCCACTTCGCGCATATCTTCGCAAACAGCTATGCGGCGGGCTACTACAGCTACCTGTGGTCGGAAGTACTCGATACCGATGGGTTCGAAGCCTTCAAAGAAGCCGGCAATCCATTCGATCCGGCGCTGGCCAAACGGCTGTATCAGTACATTTACTCCGCCGGCGGAACCAGAGACCCGATGGAACTATACGAGGCCTTCCGAGGCCGCAAGCCGGACACCGGCGCACTGATGCGGCATCGCGGCTTCGCCCCACCGAAGAATTAGCTCTCAGCCGTTGAGCGTCCAACCCGGACGATAGATGCGTTTCAAATAATCGTTCGCCTCGTTGAGATTCGTGACGCGGCCCGAGGCTCCGTCGTATTCAAGACGTTTGCCGAAGCGGTGAGCCACCAACCCCAGCAGCATTTGCTCGATCATGCTGCCCGCATAATCGAAGTCGCAGTGAGTCTTGCTGCTGGTGCCGTGGACCGCATCATTGCTCTTGCCTTTACAGGCATCGAGCCACTCGACCTGAAACGGATCGGCGCGGAGTGTCGATTCGTTTCCGTTCCGCTGGGCATCGAGAATTGTCTGAACTGTATCGTTCGGCAGTCCGATGGCGGCCGGCAGTTTCCCATCAACGAACTGAATGACCGGGAACCCACCGGCGGCAGGAGTCGCGCTCGGCATTGCGGTAAAGCCCGGCGGCAACGGCTTCGCCGCCGCCGCGCGTCTGCGAGCAGGTGGCGCGATTTGACCGGTGCCTGCCACGAGAGGCAGTAGCTGGTCCTTGCTCCTGTGCTTGTAGTAAGTGAGATCGCCGTCATCGTTATTCGGGATAAGGATGCGGCTGGTGAAATCCGCCAGGATCGATCCCTTGGTTCCTTCAAAGAGTGCCCCGTTGGCGATCTTCTCAACATCGAGATAGGTTTTGGGAGCTTCGGGTTTCAGTCCGCCCTGATACCAAGTCAAGCTGATCGGCCCCCGCCACTGATTGGCGGGATGATCGAACTGTACCTTCAGTTTTACCGGGCAGATATTGGGGTCGAACTTATCGCTGAGGTCCAGATCGACCTCCACAGCGGAAGGCTCCGCAGCATCGATTGCGTTCCAGACTAGGTCCATCGTATGCGCGCCCATGTCGCCGATTTGGCCGACGCCAAAATCGCGATACATATTCCAAAACAAGCAATTGAGACCCGATGTGCCCCCGAAGTATTGCGGGCTGTAGGCGTGATACGGCGAGGGACCAATCCATTGCTCATAGTGAAGCTGCGACGGAGGCTGGCCTTCGCCCTGCGGATAACCGGGGCGCGGCAACTGGCGGCTATCCCAGCTATGAATCGTCTTGAGATCACCGATGGCGCCATCGAAATTCGGATACGCATGCCGCTGAGTGCCGTGCTGCGTAGCGACTTTTGCCTTCCGCTTAATGTAATTCGCTCGCACAGTCCGTGCTTCATCGACGGTAATGCCCAGCGGCTTTTCGCAGAAAACATGCATATCGCGATTCAAGGCCCAATTCGCGATGAAAGCGTGGTGGTGATCGGGCGTGCAGATAACCACCGCCTCGATGTCCTTCTGGTCAAGCATCTTCCGCCAGTCCCAGTAGGTTTTAGCCTTCGGAAACAAGGCCAGCGCTTCTTTCATGCGGATTTCGTTGACATCGCATAGGGCGACGACATTCTCGTGCCGAATGCTGTTGTAGTGAGCGGTTCCCCGCCCCCAAACGCCTACCAGCGCGACGTTCAATTTATTGCTCGGGGCAGACTGGCCACGCAGGGTGCCGCTTTTCAGAATTGTGAGACCAGCAGTAGTTTTCAGCCAATCGCGTCTGCGCATCACTCGGGAATCCTCCGGGCCTTATGCTATCCAATCTTGCGCTCGATTGGAACGCGCAAACAGCTATGCGCCTACCGTTTGCCGTCGAATGCAGCGGAATCCGACATGGCAGGTCGAGGTGTCTATGGGTTCCGGAAATCGGGCAGCCGGGCGGTAGCGGCGGCAATAGTTTGGCGCGCAGAGATGGGAGCCGCCCTTCAGCACTTTGCGAGGAATATTGGACTGCTGATCGATGCTGTCCTCCTCCCTGGGGCCGCGAGGATTCTCCGGGATGCAGCAGGCCTTGGGTGCCTCGCCGGGGTGGTTCGGCAAATACCAGTCAGTGGTCCATTCCCAGACGTTCCCGATCATGTCGAAAAGACCATATCCATTGGCCGGAAACGCGCCGACGGGCGAGGTTCGTTCAAAACCATCGCTGCGAAGATTCTGCCAGGG
>CAYTVP010000427.1:0-3878 GCA_964441675.1 uncultured Solibacteraceae bacterium
GAAACCGTAGGCAAGGTAGATCGCTGGAGAGCACCTTCGTATGAGATCAGTCTGTCCGGTGGGTATATGCGTTTTCCGACCCAAGATCTTGAGACGGTTGCGGTGGTCATGGCGTCGTCCGACGTGACCAAACCGTTCTACTACACGGGAATGGACGATGGGCTACGGCATGGCTGGGCCGCGGCGCTAAGCGTCACGCTAAACAGCTGGCGATGGGTTTCGAATGAGTTTACCTATGCCTATCATCACGGGCGGTACCACCTGAATGACTACACTCTTACGGACGCGCCGTCGGGGACCGACGAACAGCTCTCCACCGTCGGCGTGGGCTTAATTACCCGCCAGGTAGAGTACAACGTCCTGGTTCATGGACGGCCGCGCGAATCGCGGTGGCGGCCTTACATTGCCGCTGGACCCGCACTACAGTTAATGTCCATATCGGGGGCACCGATGAAACGGGCTGCCGGGCCATTTCATCTGGGATTGCAAAATATCGGCATTTTCAAAGCTGCGTTTGACTTCGGACGAACGCCGCCTCTCGAAGGGGGCGGAGTCTTCCAAATGGGGCTGCAATGGGGTGGAGGGCTGAAGTTTCGCGTGCATCCCCGAATCACGATCCGCGGGGACTACCGCCAGACGTGGAGCAAAAATCCGCGTTTTATCCGCGAGAGCTATCTCGGCTACGACCCGGAAACTCTCGATGCCTCCTATGACACCGAGGTGCTGCACATCGATTCGGGCACTCACTTCTTCAATCAAAGATTCACCGTAGGCATCGGATTTACCTTCTGACCGCGGTGCTCGCCCGGCGCTGTCATAGAATCGCGGTATGGTGACACGCCGGATTCTGGCGGGCGTGATCGGAGGCGCATTCCTCTTCCTGCTTGCAGTGGAGACGAGTGCGCAATGGCGGCGAGGAAGCGGCGTCCGCCGGTGGGCGATCTACGAATCCGAGATGCAGAATCCGGTGGACGATCCTCCGGACGCAGGCATGCCCGCTGAGTTTACGTTTGCGCGGCTCCGGTTTCAGTCATACCGCGAGCGAGGCGCTTACCACCGGTGGGGCATCGATGCCAACAAATCGGAACGGCAGTTTATCGAAGGCGTTCGCCGTTTGACACGCATTCACACCCGGTCGATCGAATATATTGTCGACGCCGATAGCGACGAAATTTTCGAGTGGCCCTGGTTGTACGCAGTATCGGTTGGCGATTGGAACTTGAGCGACTCTCAACGCGCACGCCTCAGAACCTATTTGGATCGTGGCGGGTTCCTCATGGTGGACGACTTTCACGGGGATAGTGAGTGGATCGGATTCCTCGGCGGGTTAGGGGACGCGCTGGGAGATCGGCAGATTATCGATTTGCCCGACGATGCGCCGATCTTCCACACACTATACGACCTTGGGGTGCGCTCTCCCATACCAGGGCTGAATGTCGTGAATGGGCGGGGGTACGAACGGGATGGCGTTGTCCCGCACTGGCGGGCGGTTGTCGACGAGCGGGGCCGCGTGCAAGTAGCAATCTGCTTCAATATGGACGTCGGGGATGCCTGGGAATGGGCGGATGCGCCTGAATACCCGGAACAGTACGCTTCGATGGCCTATCGCCTGGGGATCAATTACATTCTCTATTCAATGACGCACTAGTAAGATGTCCTGGTCATAACATTATCGCTACTGATCTGTCTGATAAACATGAGACGGAACCAACCGGAGTTGAGTAAGTGGGCTCAGTCGCGGACACTGCCGGCCGGGGATTTCGGGCGCGCCTCATGTTGGCGTTGGCTGACGGCCAGAGTTACCGGCATATCATGACCACATGCAGACCACGGCTCCCACCATCTCCGGTTGGATTCTTTTTCCTTTTCTCCTCCTGTCCGTGTCTGGCGCAGGGCTTCGCGTCTCGGAGATGCGACATGTTCCCACAGAGCCCGGTCAGTCGGTGGAAAGTCTCGTAGTAGACTCCAGAGGAAATTTAGTCGCGGCTGTTGTTAACAGCAATGCAGGTCTAATTACGCCGCTGAATCTGCCGGCATCGATCAAGAAATCGGACTCAACAGGCAGAACCATTTTCGTTCGCTCGCTGCCCAAGGTTCCCGGTCTCGGCTACTTGAAGATTGCCGTCGATGGTAATGACGATATCTATGTACTCGGCTATGCTGTGGAGGAAAGCGGATTTCCGTTTACCGCACAACTTTACACATTTCCGGGCATGCGGCCAGGCGTGGGTTCGTATGTCATGAAGCTGCGGGGAGTGAACGGGGACATCGTTTACGCATCCTTGATCGGCGGCGGGGATACTGGGGCGCTGGCGGTGGCTCCCAATGGCGAGCTACTCTTCTCGACCACTGCGTTCAATAGTCCAGTAACACCCGGCGCTTATACCTCGCCCGCAGTTGGCGACTCGCGGACGCAGTTTTTGTATCTAGGTCGCGTTTCTTGGAACGGGCCGAACGTGGCTCCGACTTCCTCGGCAGCATTCGTGGAAGCGAGATGATCGGGTTGACAGGACTAATGAAAGGAACAACCGGCGTGGCACTAACGCCGCGCGCGGATGGAACGATTTCGACCGCCGGGGCCACGAACGCGGTGGCGTTCCTCGAGCAGGAAACCAGCTCGTTACCAAGCATCTTTGGTATCGCCAGCAGCGCTGGATCCACCATCGCAGGACAGATTTCACCAGGCGAACTTATTAGCTTATACGGCGCAAACATCGGACCCGAAGAGATCATCTCGGCAGACCTACAAGGCGGGGAAGCTCCCACCGAGCTCGGCGGCACAAGCGTGACGATTAACGGCTCGGCGGTGCCCTTGCTTTATGCGCAGAAGGATCAAATCAACGCCATTGTTCCTTTCGGCGTTGCTTCCTCGTCCAGTGTAATGATCCGTGTAAACAATGCAGGCAACACCTCGAACGAAGCGCAGCTAGGAGCGACCATCGCCGCGCCGCAGGCATTTAAAGATAGCCAGTTGCGCGCGGCAGCGCTCAATCAGGACGGCACCATCAATACAGATAGCAATCGGGCACCCGTGGGATCGATTGTGTCGCTATTTGTAACTGGGTTGGGTAGTCTGATGCCTGCCCCTCCGGACGGATCTATTATCGACGGTGCATTGCCCCAGCTCCTCAACTCCGTTCAGGTATTGCCTTACAATACCGAGGCGCCGCTGGAGGTGCTCTATGCCGGACCCGCTCCTGGACTGATGGCAGGCGTGATGCAGATCAATTTCCGGCTCCCACCCTCCAGTGGGACGGCGGATCCGGAGTTCTACTTGAAGGTTGACGGACGGGCAAGCGACAAGTTTATTTTGCTTGTCAAATGATCCATCGTCGTGGACCGGCGGCCCATCCACTCGAAATGCTGGTTCGTCTCATGATTATCAGACGGATCACCGATAGCGGTATGACAGGGACACCTTACCAGGCGGCATCCTTCAGAATGATGCCGCGCAGGGCGGGGAAATCATCCAGCAGGTAATCGGGCGCAGGATTGGTCAGTGAGTGTGGACGGAAACCGTACCTCATCCCGCATGAGTGGACACTGGCATTGCGAGCCGTTTCAATATCCACGGAAGTGTCGCCTACCATCAACGTTCTCTCAGGTGCGCATCCGCTTTCACGGAGCAGTTCGAGAATCCCCACCGGGTGCGGCTTTTTGTCCGGAAAGCTATTGCCGCCGTAGACGCGAAAGAAAAGCTCATTGACCGCGAGACCGTCAAGAATGCTGTTGCTGATGCGCACAGGCTTATTCGTGAGCACTGCGAGTTGAACGCCAGTCTGGTGCAGTTGGCCGAGCGTCTCCTCGGCACCGGGATAGAGCCGGGTGGCGTCGAGGCTATGGCCGGCGTAGTAGTTAATGAAAAAGGCAAGCGCCTG
>CAYTVP010000428.1:0-2517 GCA_964441675.1 uncultured Solibacteraceae bacterium
GTGGTACCGCTTGATCTACGAGGCTGCCGGCCCTTCGCCCGGGGTGTTTCGCTGGGCGTTCCAAATCCTGCTGATCCTCGACATCGCCGTCGCATGGTGGTTCTTCCGGAAAGCCGGCGCTACTCTGGCGGTGGCCGTCATCGCCGCGCTCCCGGTAGCGCACCATTACCAGTTATCGGGCTTCTCCTACAATGCCGGCTTCGTCTTCGACGTTCTGTGTTTTCTGTTTTATCTTTCGGCGGCCGGTTTCTATCTGCGGCGGCGATCTGCCGGTGAGCTTCTTTCCGGCAAAGACCTTGCACTCATCCTCAGTCTGTTCGTCCTCGCTTTAGGCTCGAAAGAACTCGCTGTAACGCTTCCGGCCGTTCTGCTTGCCGTGGAACTCACTTTTCCCGGGCGCTGGACGCCTCGCCGCCTCGCGCCGGTGGTTATTGCAGGCGTCATCGCTCTGGCGTTTCTGGCGGGCCGTCTCTATGCGCCGGAAGGGCTGGCAAGCGTGGGGGGCTATCGGACGGCCTACACCTGGGAGCAGTTTCGGAGCAACGGTGCGCGGCTGATCGGCTGGTTCTTCTATCAGAAAGGCGCATCGCTTGCCGCCACCGGGGTGTTTGTATTCGTGGCCGCTTGCACGCTGGCAACCAGGGATCGTGTTCCGAAAATCGGTATGATCCTGGCCCTTATCGGCGTGCTGCCAGTGATTTTCCTCGACGATCGTGGTATCCCCGCGGCGTTTGTTCCTTTTGCCGGATTCACGCTGGCCTGTGCCTGGTGTCTCGATGCGGTCTTCCGCAAGGTGCTCCGCACCCCGGCTTCCGGCGTTCTCGCGTTTCTCTGCCTGTATTGGCTGCTATGGACGAAGAGCGACAAGCTGGAGCTTCAGCCCGAGGTGGCGCTTGAGGAGAACCATCGCGTCATGATTGCGATGGACAGTATTCGTGCGCTCGGAATGAACCCGCCGCCGCACTCGCGGCTTCTGATGCTGATCGATCCGTTCCCCGAATCCCGCTGGTCGAGCACGTTTGCCTGGCGTATTGTCACCGGCGACCCGACCATCATGGTCGAATGGCCCGGCGAGCGCCCGGATGTTCCGCTTTCGGAGTTTTTCGCGGTGCTCAGGACGGAGAATGGTCGTGTTGTGCGTGTGACACATTAATATGAAAGTGACGATGCCAAACCATCGCCTCAACGCATAACCGTCAACGACGCCCAGTGCGGCGGGCATCCGTGGCCTGCGAATCCGTGTGAGTGACATCCTCCAACTACTCAGCTCCGGCGCCACCTTCAAAGAAATCCTTGATGACTACCCTTAACTTCGAACGTGCGGACATTCTTGCCGCGCTTCAGTACGCCGCCCAACAGATGTAATCAGTCGTCAATTACTCCGGCCCCTCCGATATATCGTGGACCTTCATCATGTTCGTCGACCCCGGCTTTCCGATCGGCTGCCCGTGCGTGAAAATCACCTTGTCCCCCGCGCGCACATAATCGCGAGCCTTCAGCATCTTCTCCATCACCTCGATCATCTCGTCCGTCGAGCCGACGTTTGCCGCTACCAGCGGCGTCACTCCGTAGATCAGCGCCATCTGCCGAGCTGATTCATCCGACGGCGTAAACGCGTAAATCGGCACCGGAGGCCGGTACTTGGCCACGTTCTTCGCTGTCGCCCCGCGAGCCGTGAACACGACAATCGCCCGCGCATCCGCCACACGGGCCGCCCGAAACGCGCAATCGGCAATGATCTCCGCGGGGCCGGGATGCTCGATCGGTGGTGGATCGCGGAATCCGCGCTGCCGCAGATTCGCTTCGGCCTCGCCGGCAATCCGATTCATCATCCGCGCCGCCTCTACCGGGAAGCGGCCGGCAGCCGTTTCGCCGGATAGCATTACCGCATCGGTGCCGTCGTAAATCGCATTGGCCACATCGCTTACCTCCGCGCGAGTAGGAGTCGCATGGGCCAGCATCGATTCCAGCATCTGGGTTGCCGTAATCACGAACTTGCCCGACATCCGCGCTTTGCGGATGATGTTCTTCTGAATGAACGGCACTTTCTCAAGGGCCACTTCGATTCCCAGATCGCCGCGAGCCACCATCACTCCGTCGGACTCCTCCAGAATCGCCTCGAGATTGTTCACGCCCTCCGGTTTTTCGATCTTCGCGACAATCGGAATTCTGGAATCGCGCGCCTCCAGGAGAAACCGCAGCCGCTGGACATCGGTTGCCGATCGGACGAACGATAGTGCGACGAAGTCGACGCCGTGATCGAGACCGAAGTTGAGATCGGCGATGTCCTTTTTGGTCAGCGACGGCGATGATACCTTCACGCCGGGCAGATTGATGCCCTTGCGGTCGCCGATCTCACCGCCGGAGATGACATCGCACAACACGGCCACTCCGTCGTTTGCGATGGCGCGCAGCTCGCATGCGCCGTCATTCAATAAAATCCGATCGCCCGCCCGCACATCCTGCGCGAAATCCGGATATGTCGTCGCGGCGCGCGTTTCATTGCCCACCAACTGT
>CAYTVP010000428.1:2527-3863 GCA_964441675.1 uncultured Solibacteraceae bacterium
GTCGTGATGGTGAACTTCGCCCCGGTCACCAGCGTGCAGCGCCCGTTCTCGAAAGTGCCCAGCCGGATCTTCGGTCCCTGCAGGTCCAGCAGGATTCCGGCGTAAATCCCCATCTCGTCGGCCAGTGCCCGCACCATGCGGATCCGCTCCGCCAGCTCCTGCTGTGTGCCGTGCGAAGCGTTCAGGCGAAACACGTCCACGCCGGCCTTCAGGAGGTTTCTAACAATCTCCGGCGAATCCGAAGATGGTCCGAGTGTGGCAACAACTTTGGTGTTTGGCATTCCCGGTGGGTTAGGATGACTCTTTCGATTATGCCGCTCTTTCAGGCCGTGATTCTCGCGGTCGTCCAGGGACTTACCGAACTGCTTCCGATCTCGAGCTCGGGGCATCTCTATGCTGCCTCCTGGCTGCTCGGCTGGCAGGACCAGGGCCTTGCGTTCGACATCGCTCTACACCTCGGCACGCTGGCAGCCGTGATTGCTTACTTCTTTCGCGATTGGCTGCAGGTGCTCGCGATGGGCTTCGGCGTGGACTACCGGCCCGATCCGGATCTTGCGCGAAATTCGCGTCTTCTGTGGATTCTTGCTGCCGCCAGCGTGCCCGTCGGCATTGTCGGTCTGGCGTTCAAAGAGGCGGCGGAGACCACTCTGCGCAATCCCTGGGTGATCGGCTCCATGCTGATCATCGTCGGAATCCTGATGGCCTGGGCCGAACGTGCCGGCCGGCGACGCAAGTCCATTGGCGAGATTTCGGCCGCCGATGCGATGGTGATCGGTGTCGCGCAATGCCTGGCCATCGTGCCCGGAACTTCGCGCAGCGGCATCACCATGACTGCCGGCCTGTTCCGCAATCTCGACCGTACCACCGCCGCGCGCTTTAGCTTCCTGCTTTCCACCCCGGCCATTGCCGCCGCCGGACTGAAGTCGCTTTACGAGGGCTACCAGGAACACGGCTCCAGCCTTATGTCCCAGGAGATGGTCATCGGTATTGTCGTCTCCGGCATTACCGGCTGGCTCGTAATTAAGTTCCTGATGCGATTCCTGGTGTCCAACGGTTTCATGCCCTTCGTCTGGTACCGGATCGCCTTTGGTATCCTACTGATTGCCCTGGCGTTCGTCCGCTCCTAAGGCGGAATGAATCTATTAGGTCCGACCCGTCACCAAAGGCTCAACGAAGCTTGCGCCATAGTTCTGCTTTTTTCCAGCGCAGCATTGATGCTGAGCCTGATTTCCTACCGCCCGGATGACCCGTCGCTGAATACAGCATCCGGTGTTCAGAAGCCTCTGAACCTCCTCGGATACATTGGCAGCTATACGGCTGATGCGCTCTTACAGCT
>CAYTVP010000429.1:0-3855 GCA_964441675.1 uncultured Solibacteraceae bacterium
GCAACGTTGTTCAAATGGTGCTGAAAGTGGAATCGCCTCGAACCGCCGCAAGGAGGGGAAAAGGCGCACCACAGGCTAATGTGGTCTAGGATGGTCTTGGAATTTGCGCCGGAAGCTTGTAACCAACTGATTTTGTTGGTTGCGGGGGAAGGATTTGAACCTTCGACCTTTGGGTTATGAGCCCAACGAGCTACCAGGCTGCTCCACCCCGCAACTCAAGTGTAACGGAACGCCTTGGCTAAGGCAAACTCGCGCGGTGTCTTTGCATTCCGCCGTCCGAATCATCGCTTGCGAGGAGGCCATCGACCTCTACCGCGCGCTGCCATGCACTAATGAGGGTCGCAATGTAGTCTTCCTGTAACTGAAAAAGGTTTCGCTGCGTGATCACCACCTGCGGATAGGCAGCCGCCATTTGACGAAAGCTGTTGAGGTACAGATCATATGCTTGGCGCGCGCTCGGAATCATTTGCGTCCGGTAGCGTTCGGCCGCCACCACCGAGTCCTGGAACTCGCGAAACACCGACGCCAAGCGCGACCGCAAGGATAAGCGCGCGCGATCGACGGCGGAGCTGGCCCGTTCGGCTTCTGCCCTGGCGGCGGC
Source organism: uncultured Solibacteraceae bacterium (assembly GCA_964441675.1). GTDB lineage: Bacteria > Acidobacteriota > Terriglobia > Bryobacterales > Bryobacteraceae > JAPKYZ01. Next base: position 602 of record CAYTVP010000429.1, read on the forward strand.
AATCGCTCCCTGATTGCGGTTGAAAATCGGAATCGCCACACCGATCTCGGCCGACCCCTGCCATCCCACCGGGCGATTGTTGAGTTCCAGCCGCTCTCGGTTATAGTGGATTCCGCCGCGCGCAAACAAGTCCGGAATCACTTCGGCTCGTGCCCGGTCGACGGCAAGTCCCGCGCGAGCGCCTTCCACTTCCGCTGAACGGATCTCAGGACTCTCGGCGTAAAGCCGTGCCAAGGCCTCATCGAAGTTCAGCTTAGGCAGTTCCTCGATATTGCCCTCGAGCGGGGCCCGGACGAGATCCGGATTACCGGTGGCCGCGGAAAGCTGCCGCCATGTCCGCTCCAGAGCATTTCGTGATTGCGTCAGGGCAAGTTCCAACCGCTGCGCCTCTATATCTACGGCCAGCACATCCGGCCGGTCCGCTTGCCCGACATTCGCCATTTCGCGTGTTGTTCGAACCGCACGCTGCGCCAGGCCGGCCAGCTCGCCTCGTACCTCCAGCAGGCGTTGTTCTCCAAGCGCCTGGTAGTAGAGCGAACGAACACTGATCAAAAGACGGTTCCGTTCGGCGGCTGCCGCGGCCTCCGCCGTTGCGATGTCCTGGTCGGCGATACGCCGGGCCAGCCCTCGCTTGCCGCCGGTCACAATACGTTGCTCGACAAACACACCGTGTTCTCCGTAATTAAATACAGCGCCGCGGTTCACTTCGTCCGCCGTGTAACCCACCACGGGATTTGGATAAAGACCGGATTGCTGGCGCATCCCGCGGGCTGTCCGAACGGCTGCAGACGCCTGTGCGATCGATGGATTACGCCGCAGCGCCATTTCTTCGAGATCTTGCAGCCGTAGCGAAGCGGGTTGGGACTGTGCCAGCGAAATTCCTGTCGATGGGAGCGCAGAGAAGGAAATCAGGATAGCGAAGCGTCTGAAGTTCATGATGGTCTCTTTTCACGCTCCGTGGTGGTGCTCATGGCCGGCGGATTTCGGTTTTGGCGGATTCTTCTGCTGCTCTTTCCGCAGCGCTTCGATCTTGTCGTAAACTTCCGGCGTAACCACTCGCACCATCGTCATCATCCCCATCATTCCGCCGGTCCAACCCTTCCGAAGTCCATAGTTTTCGGGCTTATCGTTGTACTTTTCGTCTTCCACCATCCACATATCCTGCGGATAACCGGGAATGCGCTTTTTCTCCGGATCATCCTTGGGATACATATCGAGCGCCGGATCGGCCGGATGCCCTTCATGCTTATGCCCCTCATGCTGTTGCTGGTTTTGGCCGGCGGCGGACTGTCCTTGCGCCACCAGATTTGAGACGTTCCGTTCCGCGTCGGCGGCCAAACCAAGGCCGCGGCCGAACGCCGGGCCCAACTCCTCAGCAAGTGCCGAGCCTTGGCGAATCATTCCCATCCCCTCCTCGAGACCGCCGCCCGTTTGGATGCCGTGTCCTCCGTGCGAAATCGGACCCACCATCGAGACCATCTGGTTCATCATGTGGTGCGGCAGATGGCAGTGCAGCATCCAATCGCCGAGATAGGTTGCTTCGAACTCGATATCACGAGCCTGGGCTACGCCGACCAGGACAGTGTTCTGAGGAGCCCATGCCGCTTCGGGCACACGTCCACCCTCGGTTCCTGTTACGACAAACTGCTGGCCGTGCAAATGGATCGGATGGTGATCCATACCGATGTTGATGAGCCGGATTCGCACGCGCTCTCCCTGCTTGACGATCATCGGCGTAGTGTTCGGTCCGGCTTTTCCATTAAAGGTGAGCCAGTTGAACTCCATTGCAAGTGAGTTCGGAACGTTATTGTTCGGCAACAGCGCCCATTCCTGCAGGACAATTCCGAAATCGCGATGGCAGTGCGGTCCTGATTGCTCCTTCGGGTGCATGATGAACATCCCGAGCATCCCCATCATTTCCTGCATGGGAAAGTGCGAGTGATAAAAGAATGTCCCCGCCTGGTGCAGTTCCCATTCGTAGACGAACTTTCCTCCCGGCGGCACCGGGTCTTGTCCTAAGCCCACGCTCCCGTCCATCTCCATAGGCACCTCGAAGCCGTGCCAGTGTACGGCGGTCATCTCGGGGAGGTGGTTCTCGAAGATCACCCGCACCTTGTCACCCTGATTGACTTCAATCGTGGGGCCCGGAATACAGCCATTAAACCCCCACGCGTGCACCTTGCGGCTCGGAGTAAATTCCGTTTCGACCACTTCCGCAACAAGGTGAAACTCCTTCCAGCCGTCGACTATTTTGTGCGGCAACTTCGGCAAGTCCGGCATCGCGACAGGGATGTGATCGACCGCCGGAGCCGGCTTGGAATCGTGATGATGATGATGATGTGGCTGTTGCGCCGAAGCTGGCCGTCCTGACCAAAAGGCAGCCGCGAACGCAGCCATTCCCTTAAAGAAGTTTCTTCGTTCTTTCATACAAACTCCAGAAAAAGCTTAGTTTTTAGGTTTCGCGACAGTACTTATCGCGATAGACGTGTCGCCGGAGAGCGAAAGATCAAATGCGAAGGATGGAACTTTGCGCAATTCGTGATTGCGAATCGGGAATCCGATCGGTCAGCAGCCCGGAAGTCGAGGGGACATTGATTGCAGGAGGCACAAGTGTAGGAACAACCGCGAAATACAGAACAATGTCTGCGCGGAACGCGGGCTGTTCGGCTGCGTGGTGCAAACATTCCTCGGACTCCTGCGATGAGGGCGTTTCCGGAATGTCGGATTCATGGTGACAGGCTGTTGCCGGCAGAGGATAGGGGATAGAGGCAACGGCGCTACAGCGGGCGAAACACTGCGCGCTGAAACCGACGACCAGCACGGCAAGGCAAGCGATCGCTCGCGCCAAACGAACCGTCACGCTTTGAGAATAACACGCAGCGTTGCGACGAAAAGCCATGCTAGGCTTGAGAAAGACCGCGCGCGGAGAGGTGCCTGAGTGGTCGAAAGGAGCGGTTTGCTAAACCGTCGTACTGTCTAAAGCGGTACCGCGGGTTCGAATCCCGCCCTCTCCGCCATCTCTCAATTGTCCGGACCGGAGTTCAAGGCTGACGACGGATGGGACATTGCGTACCTGCTGCTCGGCATCGAGACGTGGGTCAGCTTTTTGAACTGATCGTAAGTGTAGCTGGCGACGTAGTCGGCGCCGCCCTGCGGATTCGGCTCATTCACCTGGATCAGATTCCCGAACGCATCCGACGTGAACTTCTTCCACCGGCCGGCGGCATCCGCATACGTACTGGAAAAGGGCTATG
>CAYTVP010000430.1:0-3830 GCA_964441675.1 uncultured Solibacteraceae bacterium
TATCGTCATCTACACCACTGACAACGGCGCTATGAAGAACCAGTGGCCGGATGGCGGCGTGTCTCCGTTCCGCAAGGAAAAAGACACTAACTTCGAAGGCGCCTTCCGGGTACCGTGTGTGGTTCGCTGGCCTGGCGTGATCAAGCCCGGCACCGTTTTCAACGACATTGTTTCCGCTGAGGATTGGCTGCCTACGCTGGTAGCCGCTGCAGGGGATTCGCAAATCAAGGAGAAGCTCCTCAAAGGTCATCAGGCAGGCGGCAAGACATTCAAGGTTCATATCGATGGCTACAATCAGCTGCCGTACTTCAAAGGTGAGGTCCAGCACTCACCTCGGAATGAGTTCGTCTATTTCGATGACGATGGGAACCTGGTAGCCTACCGGGAAGGCCGTTTCAAGTTCACATTCGACATTCAGTACGCGACTGGAATGGATGTCTGGCGGCAGCCGATGACCAAACTTCGAGCCCCGCTTCTGACCGATCTGCGTAGCGACCCGTTCGAGGAGGCATTTGACAATGCCGCCAATTACGAGGATTGGTTCATGAAAAGGGCCTACTTTATCTTGCCGGCCGTGAGCCATGTAGGCCAATACCTGGCGACATTCAAGGAGTTCCCGCCACGCCAGCGGCCGGCCAGCTTCAGCATCGATCAGGTCACGGAGAAGCTGCAACGGAGCATCGGCACACGTTGAGCTTCGGTATGCTTGACTTCTGATGAGTGATTCCGGAGCTTCGCATCAAGGCGCGAAGCACGTTACGCCAATATTGAACGTGTCGGACATCGCAGCAAGCTTCGAATGGTTTGAGAAGTTCGGATGGAGTAAATGCTGGGATTGGGGCACGCCTCCTACATTCGGCTCGGTTGGTTCCGGTGAATGCGAAATCTTTCTCTGCCAGGGAGGCCAGGGTAGCCGCGGCAGAGGGACGAATAGTTCAACGTTTGGGCCAAACGGCGATCAGACTGCGGACAAAGGCGTGTGGATGTCAGTCTGGGTGGACGATGTTGACGAAGTCCATCGGCGCTGCGTTGCTGCCGGCCTCGACGTAGTATTCCCACCCACGAACATGCCGTGGAATGTGCGCGAGATGCACGTGCGGCATCCGGACGGGCATGTCTTTCGAGTTAGCGTGGGAATTGAACGGCATCCCGGTTCGCCGTGATTCCGTCCCGGTCAGGGGCTTTCGCACGGCGTTGACCGAAGGTAACAGTGTGACGGTTGAAGCGGACGGCAAACCGATTATCGACAGTATCGAGCGCTGCCCAAGCTGATGTTCACAAGCGCGCAGTTAACGATCGGATTTCTTGCGACGTTTCGCAGTCGTCTTGGTTGCGATGAAGCGGAAAGCCTGTAGGATCAGCGATTCGCGATTGCTCGTCGTCGATATTGGATAACTCGACACCTACCCACCCCGCTACACCTACGTACGGTCGACGGAAGTAGATGTCTTGCCAGGGATGGAGTCGCAGATCCGGCGGACCCGGGCGAGTTGGAACGCGCTGTCCATCACAAAGCTTCGCCCTCGCCGGTTTCCAGTTCTTCGAGCCGCTCCGCCTCTCGCGCGTAGCGCTTCAATACCTGGATCGATGCGCTGCTTCCGAAACCGGCCAGCCGCAGCCGCCGGTAGGCGGAGGCGGCGTTCTTCTGTTCAGCCAGGAAGACCGGCAGATCCTTATTCCGGTACTTTCGTTCTAAGTACGCCGTTGCCTGATCCACCTCATCGACTCCGTCGAATGCGCTTTGGGCGGTTTCCTTTGCAAGTCCCGGCGCAACACGGCGTTTCCGCAGATCCTGCATCACGCGAAACTGGCCAAAGCTTTGATTATCGCGGCGGGAGGTAGCGAAGCCTTCGGCGAAGCGTTGGTCGTCCAGGAAACGGTACTCCTTCAACTTTCCGATAACGCTATCGAGGTCGACTCCTTCGGCGGCGCGCTGCCGAAGCTTTTCGCGCACCTCACCTGAAGATAGGGATCGCCCGGCGAGGAGCCTCACCGCGTACGCGTACAGGTCCTCGTCATTCAACTTCAACTTCTTCTTTCCGAGCATCTATCTAGTAGACTAAAGGCAGCACAGGTGCTATTGAGATGGAAGATTCCAACAAGCTCTCCTATTTTTTCCTGGGTCTCGGAATTGGCGTAGCTGCCGGAGTATTATTTGCCCCAAAATCCGGGGAAGAGACCCGCGGCTATTTGCGATCGCGAGCCGATGAAAGCGCTGGATATCTGCGGCGCCAGGCTGCCGATCTGAAAGAGAACGCGAACGACATCGTGGACCGTGGACGCCAGGCCGTGGCGCGGCAGCAGGAACAGCTTCGCTCAGCCGTAGACGCCGGCAAGCGCGCCTATCACGAGTCGGTTCACCCGCTAGACGAGGCGTAAACGCCGGCGGGCGGCGGGAGATCTTATCTTATGGAGCATCCGGTATTAGTCTGGTCGATTGCGGGTTTCGTCCTCCTGGGCGCGATCTCTATGGTGATTCATGCTATCGCATCGTGGAGGATGTACCAGGCTGTCCGAGACATACGGGGACATATCGCTCCCCTGGTCCCCGAAGCCAAGGCTGTTCTGGCCAGCGCCAGGGAGACACTCGAGCAGAGCCGGACTGAACTCACTGAGATCTCGACGCGAGCGAAATCGGCCTTAGATTCTACAAAGTCTCAGCTTGCCCTGGTGGAAGAGATTGTAGTGGACGCTACTACTCGCGCCAAGCGGCAGTTGGAACGGACTGAGCTTGTTGTTGAGGACACCGTCGCCCGCGTTCACGACACGGTATCGGCTGTGCAAGGTTCCGTGTTGCGGCCGCTTCGTGAAGTGAATGGCTTGGCGGCGGGCGTCAAAGCGGGAGTGCAACAATTGTTCCGGGGTAGCAGGCCCGCAGTCGATCGCGCCACCCAAGACGAAGAGATGTTTATCTAACCTGCCTGTCTCCGAGGACGGCCTCCCCTTGCTCCGTTGCCTGTCGGATCTTCTCCGGCAGTCTAAGGTCAACGGCGTATAGATCTACAGGGTTTCGCCCAACAGACGATAAGTACCCAAGAAACACTTGGCCATGCTTTCGGCGGTTGACAGAATTCCGGAGATCATAGACGCATTTGCGCGAAATCCGCTCCAGTCTCGTCAGCAGCTAACGGCATTGCTTTCCGTCAATCCGCAGGAAAGCATCATACAGGGGCTCGGAGTCCTCAGCATGGCGGAGAAAACGCGCGGCGCGGAATTTTTTGTCGCCTGGCTAATGCTGCGCAACCGGCTGTTTCCCCAACTGTATGACGCGAATCTTCTTAGCCTGGACGAGGCGGCGGCCGCGCTCCGAGTCGCCGTGCGGGTGGAGCCAGGTTGCGACGTCGCGCAGCTCCAAGAGCTCAGCGACCTGCGGCATGGAACCGAGCCTCTGGCACGGATGCTGCAACTGGCCGCTAAGGTGCGCCTGAGCGCGCGCCTGGAACCGATTCTCGTGCTCCTGCGAGAGCATGCCAGCCCGTTCCTCAGATTGAAGGCCGAATTGCTGACTAAGCGTATCGAACAGGCGTCTACCCTTGTCGAGCGCCGTTTGTCCGATCCCGATCCGCGCACGCAAGCCGATGCTGTTGAGTCTTTATGGGGAGAAAACACCGAACAAGCGCGCCTGACCTTTCGATCCGCGATCGGCGCGTTTCATCATCGCGTCGCCGGTAATGGACTATACGGTTTGTATCTCGCAGGGGACCCCGGCTCAATCCGTCTGGCGCTGGAGATGGCCGAAGATCCTTCGCCGATGCTGCGCCCGACCGCGATCTGGTTCATGAGCGAAACCGGCGATTCTCGCTTTTTGCCGTGGCTGGTAGACGCAATGG
>CAYTVP010000431.1:0-3821 GCA_964441675.1 uncultured Solibacteraceae bacterium
CCGAAAAGGGACCGCTGCCCGGGAACGTACTGGCCGCGCTGAAAAAACATGCGTGGCCCAAAAACTTCTACGCTTGATCAGGCGGCGCCGCTACTTGCGGAAGTCCCTGGCAGGCCCAGGCTCGCGTTCAATTCGCTCATCAGCGTACGTTCCTCCGGACTGACCCGCTCCCCGCCGATGCCGAGAAACCCGCCTTCCTTCGCCGCGCTCGCGACGGTCGCGGCGACCGACTGAACCCAGGCCTTGTACGCGGCAACTTCTTCCGTGCTGGCTTTTGCCTCGAGAATCGAGACTGCCTTCCCTGTGCTTTCGAGCGCGCGGTTTCGCAGCCATTCCCGGGATTTCCCTACCTCCGCCTCTTTCAGTTCGGACTTAAATGACTCCTGGAAAGCCTTCATTTCCTCCTGCGAACCGAGTTCCTTAATCACTGGAGTACTCGAATCCCGTGCGGATGTGAAGATCGTGGTGCCCGCGGTAATGGCCTCTTTCATAGTTCCAAACAATCCGCTTCCGCCGGCCGTCATCATCGCCAGCCCGACAATCTGCGGAGTATCACGAAGAACAGACCATTCTTCCGGGGTGAAATCTTCCTTGTGAATCATTATCTTCTCCATGCTGAACGTGAACCGCTTGTTTCTGAACTACTGTACGCCGATAGCGGACCCGCGCACATCGAACGGTCGGCAAGCCCTACACTGAAGGATTACAAAAAATGCCGGAACAGCAGTACGATCATCGCGCAATCGAGGCCAAGTGGCAGCCGGTTTGGGACGGCGAGCCCGACCTCTATCGGGCCACTGAGGACGATCCGCGCCCAAAATATTACGTCGTCGAAATGCTGCCGTACCCATCGGGCAAGCTGCACATGGGGCATGTCCGCAACTACTCAATCGGCGACACACTGGCCCGTTACATGTGGATGCGTGGCTATAACGTTCTCCATCCGATGGGTTGGGATGCGTTTGGGCTGCCGGCCGAGAACGCCGCGATCAAGAGCGGCAAGCCGCCGCGCGAGTGGACGGTGTCGAATATCGCCACCATGAAAGGGCAGCTGAAGCGTCTGGGTTTCAGCTACGACTGGGATCGTGAGATCGCAACCTGCACTCCCGCCTACTATCACTGGAACCAGTGGTTCTTCCTGAAGATGTACGATCGCGGCCTTGCCTATCGCAAGAAGTCGCGCGTCAACTGGTGCCCGCAGTGCGCGACGGTATTGGCGAACGAGCAGGTAGTGAACGGCTGCTGCTGGCGGCACGAAACCACGCCCGTAGAGCAGCGCGAGATCGAGCAGTGGTTCCTGAAGATCACCGACTATGCGGACGAGCTGGTGGATGGTCTGGTGGCCCTTGACCCCGGCTGGCCCGAGCGGGTGCGCGCGATGCAGAGCAACTGGATCGGGCGATCCGACGGAGCGGAAGTGGATTTCCCTCTCGAGATCGGTGACGAGCCGGTTCGTGTATTCACCACTCGCATCGACACGATTTGCGGCGCTACCTGCGTGATTCTAGCGCCCGATCATCCGGTTGCCCGGCGGCTGACAAGCCGGGAACAAGCGCATCTGCTTGACGCGATGTCAGCCGATCAGGCGCGGAAAGAGCCCGGCGATCTCGAAAAGGAAGGGTTCTTCACTGGTGCCTACGCCACCAATCCGTTCAGCGGCGACCGCGTGCCCGTCTGGGTTGGGAACTTTGTCCTGATGCAATATGGCACCGGCGCCATCATGGCAGTGCCCGCGCACGACGAACGGGACTTCGAGTTCTGCACAAAGTACAAGATCCCCATCCACGCTGTGATCCGGCCGGTGGATGGCGTGTTGCCGGATCCCGTGCGCGAAGCGTTTACCGGGTACGGTGTAGTAGAAAAATCCGGGACATTTTCCGGCATGCCATCCGAAGAAGCTCGCCAGAAAATGGCAAGTTACGCGAAATTTCAGGGATTCGGCGAGTCGAAGGTGACCTACCGCCTGCGCGATTGGGGCATTTCCCGTCAGCGCTACTGGGGTACGCCGATTCCGATGGTGCATTGCCCGAGGTGCGGCGTCGTTGCGGTGCGCGAACCGGATCTTCCCGTGATTCTTCCCGAACAGGTGAACCTCACCGGCGAGGGCCGGTCGCCGCTCGACAATGTGCCGGAGTTTGTGAACGTGGAATGCCCGCAATGCGGCGGCGCGGCGCGGCGCGAGACCGATACGATGGACACGTTCGTAGATTCGTCCTGGTATTTCTACCGCTACTGCGATCCGCACAACGATAAACAGCCGTTCGACCCCGCCATTGTCAATCAATGGTTTCCCATGAACCAGTACATAGGCGGGATTACGCACGCGATCCTGCACCTGCTCTACTCGCGCTTTTGGACGAAGGTGATGCGGGATATCGGGCTGGTCGCGAATAGCGAGCCTGCCGCGAATTTGTTCACGCAGGGTATGGTGCTCGGCTTCGATGGGACGGCCATGTCGAAGTCGAAAGGCAATGTTGTCGATCCGGACCTGATGGTAGAAAAATACGGCGCCGACACCTGCCGGCTTTTTACGCTATTCGCCGCTCCGCCGGACAAGGATATGGAGTGGAACGAGTCGAGCGTGGAAGGGCAGCATCGCTTTCTGGGACGCATTTTCCGATTCGTCACTCGAAACATCGAGTCGGACCGCGCCGGCGACGACGAGGCGGGACGCGAGGCGTTGCGCAAGCTCCACCAGACCATCCGAAAGATTACGCTCGATTTCGAAAACCGCTGGCATTTCAATACGTCCATCGCGGCATTGATGGAGCTCTCAAACGATCTGGCTGTGCTGGAGCCACGCATACCGGGCGACGTGATGCCCGGCGTGCTGGATGGAACCGTGAAGCTTCTGGCGCCGTTTGCTCCCTATACGGCGCAGGAATTGTGGTCGCTGATGGGCGGTGTTGGCCACGTGTTGCGCGAGCCCTGGCCGTTGTTCGACGAGTCGCTGGCTGCCGAGGATGTGATCGAAATCCCGGTGCAGGTAAACGGCAAGGTTCGAGGCAGGCTGCTGGTGGCGCCCGGGTCGAATCGGGAAGATCTCGAACGGGCAGCGCTAGCGGACGAGAAAGTAAAATCACATCTCGCCGACAGGCAGGTAACTAAAATCGTTGTATTGCAGGACCGGCTGATCAACATCGTCGCGCGTTAGCCGGACGGGGCCTGAAACGCCGGATCCGCTGATACAATCCGGAGACATGCCCGACACTCCTCGCCGCCATTTTTTGTCCGCCGCAACTGCTGCTTTTACGACTAATTTGTTCACCGGCCGCGTCCGGGGAGCAAACGATCGCGTATCCGCCGCCTTTATCGGCACCGGCCGGATGGGTCTTTCGAATATCAACAATGCTCGCAAGCAGGAAAATCTTGCTGTTGCGGCCGTCTGCGACGTCTATGAGCCGAATCTACAAAAGGGATTGAAAGCAGCCGGTGACGGTGTAAAGGCTCTGCGCGATTTCCGTGAGGTCCTGGCGGATAAGTCCATCGATGTTGTTTGCATCTCTACGCCGGATCACTGGCACGCCTACCAAACTATTGAAGCGTGCAAGGCCGGCAAGGATGTGTATGTCGAGAAACCGGTGAGCGTCACGATTGAAGAGGGCCAGAAGATGGTGGCGGCGGCGCGCAAGTATCAGCGTGTGGTACAAGCGGGAACCATGCAGCGCTCCGCGGCGCATTTTCAGCAGGCCCTTGAAGTGGTGAAGAGCGGTGTTCTGGGAGATATTACTTTCGTTCGGACATGGAATGCCGGATTGCAAAAGCAGGAAGGCATTGGCAACCCCGCGGACGGGACGCCGCCCAGCGATCTCGATTGGGAT
>CAYTVP010000432.1:0-3819 GCA_964441675.1 uncultured Solibacteraceae bacterium
TCCTACCAGCGCGAGGGTTTGGGTGTACACGATACCTGTTATCTGTTGGCCGTACACACCAGCAAGGCGTGTGGCAACGTCCTTCGGTGTTTCCGTCGCGAGTGCGGATAAAAGAAAGTGACGGCGAAGCATCGATGGTCCGGTTCAGGTTGGTGAGGATTGACTAATAAACTAACAAGTGGAGGAGATTCCCAATGAACCCATATCATATAGCAGTTCTCGTCGGCAGCTTGCGACGCGATTCGTTCAACCGCAAGCTGGCGAACGCGTTGACGAAGTTGGCGCCGCCGGAGCTAAAGCTTCAGGACGTGCGCATCGACGATCTGCCCCTGTATAACCAGGATGATGACGACAACCCGTCGGACACGGTAAAGCGGCTAAAGCAGGAGATCACTACCGCAGACGGAGTGATTTTTGTCACACCGGAATATAATCGGTCGATTCCGGGCGTATTGAAGAATGCGATCGACCACGCCTCCCGGCCGTACGGGCAAAGCGTTTGGGCCGGAAAGCCGGCGGGCGTGCTGGGAGCTTCCATCGGTTCCACGGGAACCGGTTTGGCGCAACAGCACTTACGAAACGTTCTCGCCTATCTCGATATGCCCACGCTTGGTCAGCCTGAAGTTTTCCTTCAGGTCGATGAGGGGTTCTTCGACGCGCAGGGAGACGTGGCCACCGAACGCACCAGAAAGTTTCTCCAAGGCTGGTTGGATCGTTATCTTCAAAAGGCAAAGACGTTTGCAGCCCATTGATTGAACCGGGAATAAATGACTCCACAAGAAAACGCCAAAAAATTGGGGATCCGCTTCGAGAAGCAAACTCCCGGTTATCTGAATCTGTGCCTAAGGTCCGGCAGCCAGCTAATTACGTCGGGCCATGTCAGTACGCGGAAAGGAAAGCTAGGCTCGGATTTGACCACTGAGGAAGGATATGCCGCCGCGCGGGAATGTGCCATCAACATTCTGAACTCTGTCTGGAATGCGCACGGGACGCTGAATGGGCTTCGTGTCTTGAAGCTTCTGGGCTGCGTAAACTCATTGCCCGAATTCGTGGAACAGCACCTGGTAATTCATGGCGCTTCCGATCTCATGCACGAAGTCTTTGGCAAGACCGGAGACGGTTACCACGCCAGGTCAGCTTTAGGGTTCGTCTCATTGCCGACCGGGGCTGCCGTCGAAGTAGAAGCTGTCTTTGAGATCAAGAGCGATTGAAACAGGATTAGTACCGATATCCTTCCGGCATCGATACGAAATCCACTGTCAATGCACATTATTTTCTGCCAAGATAGTTATCATCGGTTTACGGATGTTATTAACAATTCAAGGAGGATTAGTGACAGATATTGGAACGATGATTTCTCAGTTGGAAAGACAGCGGTCAGCCATTGATCGCGCCATTTCTGCACTGCGAGACGTCGATGCAGGCAAGCTGCAGACAGCCTCGGCCGCCCGGGTTGCCAGCCGTCCGGCTAAGAATCGCCTTAGTGAAGAAGGCCGGCGGCGGATTGCTGAAGCTACCCGAAAGCGCTGGGCACTAAGACGGGCAGCTCAGGCAAGTCAATCGGGCGCGGCCACGGCCTCCGCCAAGAAGGCTCATTCCAAGCGAGCGGCACGCGCAAGTTAGCTTCTGTCCCTCCGGATGATGACGCACGCTTGACGGATAAGTTGTGCGTCATTACTCACTACAATTCGCTCCTTGCGGGTCGCCTCGTGATATCTTCTCGGCGAACGATGTCTATCTTTACCTTTCGAACGGCGGCTCTCCTTATGACTCCTTTCCTCAATGCCGCCGAATTTCCGCAAGCCGAAATCTCGAACGGGTTAATTACGGCGAAGATGTATCTACCAGATCCTGAGCGCGGGTATTATCGCGGCACGCGTTTCGACTGGTCCGGCCAGATTTATTCTCTTCGTGCCTTCGGGAATGAGTATTTCGGGCAATGGTTTGAGCGCTACGATCCGAAGCTGCACGACGCAATTATGGGCCCCGTGGAGGATTTTCGAACGGGCAACTCCGCTCTTGGATATGAAGAGGTCCCGGCGGGAGGGATCTTTTACCGGATCGGTGTCGGAGCGCTACGCAAACCGGATGAGAAACCCTTTCACCCGTTTCGCACGTACGACATTGTCGATCCAGGTAACTGGTCAGTCAGCCAGAAGCCGGGCGAAATCGAGTTTGTTCACGTCTTGAGCTCGAAAGACGGATACGGGTGGCGATATAGGAAAACGATCCGGCTTGTGAATGGCGAGCATCGGATGTTAATCGAGCATTCTCTGAAGAATACAGGCTCAAAACCGATCGACACGGAACAATACAACCACAATTTTTTTGTGATGAACTCACAGCCCACTGGTCCCGGAGTAACCGTCACTTTCCCCTTTTCCTTGAAGCCGATTAAGCCCTTTCCCAGTAACTCAGCGGCGTCGTTTGAAGGCGGCAGGATTTCTTATAACACCGAGCTTCAGAAAGGTCAGCAGGCGGCAGCACAGTTTGAAGGAGCACCGCAGTACCGGATCGAGTTGGAACACGCTCAGGCAGGTGCTGGTGTACGTATCGAAGGAGACCGTCCGATTCAAAAGATCGTGTTCTGGTCGATTCGAAGCACATTTTGTCCCGAGCCTTACATCGACGTCAGCGCGGGGCCTGCGGCGGAGTCGCAATGGACTTATACGTACACTTTTTACCGGTTGCCATCTGACAAAGAGAAGTAAAAAGTCGCGCCTTCATTCAGGTTTCCCTCCGCCCACATGCGGCCTCCGTGCCTTTCCACAATACGCCGGCAGATCGCCAGTCCGAGGCCGGTGCCCGGATACGCATCGCGATGCAGCCGTTTGAACAAGCCAAAAATCCTCTCGGCGTACTGCGGAAGGAATCCCATGCCATTGTCGCGGACGCTGATCACCCACGCGTTTCCCTTGCGCTCGGCACTGATGTTGATTACCGGAGGCCGGCCTACTTTTGCATACTTGATGGAATTCGCCAGCAGGTTCTGGAAAATCTGCGCCAACTGCGTGGAATCGCCTCGCACGATCGGAAGGGGGCCGGTTGTAATCGACGCTCCCGATTCTTCGATGCGGCTATTCAAGACCCCCATCGCCTGGGACAGAGCGTCGGCGAGAGACGCCGTTCGCATAGTAAAGGCATCGCCATGGATAACACGCGAATAAGAGAGCAGGCCGTGGATCAACTCTTCCATCCGCTTCACGCTTTCGGCAACGAATCCCGCGTGCTGCGATGACTGGCTACTTCCCGGCGGAATATTCCTCACCAGCATTTCGGTATAAATATTGATCGTCCGAAGGGGTTCCTGCAGATCGTGGCTAGCTGCATAGGCAAACTCTTCCAACGCTCGATTGGCCTTGGTTAGCTCCTCATTCCGTTGCGTTAAGGATTCTTCGGCGATCTTTCGCGGCGTGATGTCGAGCATTGTTCCGATGAAGCCGAGAAACTCGCCGCCAGGTCCGAAGCGCGGCCCGCCCGCGGTGGTAGCCCATCGCCACTCGCCGCTGTGATGCTTGACACGGTAGTCGACCTCAAACGATTCGTGCCGCAAATTGGATTTCTGAAAAATCGTTCGGACGTTTGCGACATCTTCTGGATGAATCGCCTCTAGCCAGTCGTTTCGCCACTCCCCGCCTTCCGATCCCGTGAAATCACGCCATTGCTGGCTGAGATAAGTGCCGCGGCCTTCGCGATCGGTCAACCACAGCATCGCCGGCGCGCGATCGGCCAAGGCGCGCCAGTACCGCTCGCTTCGGCGAAGTGCCTCTTCGGTGCGCTTGCGCTCTGTGATATCGATCGTGACCGCCACCAGCGCCG
>CAYTVP010000433.1:0-745 GCA_964441675.1 uncultured Solibacteraceae bacterium
ATCGCGCGCGCTTTTCTCCGCGTCATCGTACTTTTTCAGGTTGAAGTTGGCGATCGCATTGAAGAAGTAAGCGCTCGGGTAGTCGAATGGATTTAGTTTCAGCACGCGGCCGGTAGTGTCGGATACTTCCTGCCAGTTTTGTTCGCGCATCGCGATTCCCGCCAACTGCAAATACGGTTTCACGTATTTGGAATCCGCCGCAAGCGCCTTTTGATATGCCTCCCGGGCGGCGGCGTCCTGCTGGCTGCGCTCACGGATTGCGCCCAACTCAAACCAGGCAGCGGCATACTCCGGATAGATCGCGACGGCCTTGTCGAATTCGCGCTGCGCTTCCTCGTCCTTTTTTTTCTTCTTCAGCGCATTCATTCCCTTTTCGTAGGCCTTCTTCGCATCTTTCGGCGCGGCGAGCGATGTCATGCTCAGCGTCCGGCCTTCCACTTCTCCCAGGCGCTTCATCAAAATCGTCCCGAGATCCGGGTTGTCGAGAAAACGGCGTCCACTCAATGGAACTGCCTGAGACCGGTATCCGGGCAGCGATGCGCGAATTTCGCAGCCGTGCAGTTCGCGCTCGCTGAAGCCGCGGTTCTGTCCCGGTAAATTCATCCCACTACGCGGATTTCGTGTGATATCGGAGACATCGTCGGCGTTAGAGACGCTCGCGTCCGGCATCATGCCCATATTGTTGCCCAGCTGGATACTGAACCGGCCCTTGGAATCGGTATAGCCTTCCGGTCTCGGAGAGCCG
>CAYTVP010000433.1:755-3814 GCA_964441675.1 uncultured Solibacteraceae bacterium
TTCGATCGTCACTGGTTCGGGCGGTGGAGTTCCATCGTCCAGCATCACCTTGCCCGACAGGAAAATCGGCATCTGCCGGTCCATGGTCGGGAATCTGTCCTGGTTGAAGATGTCGCCAGGCTGGCCAGGCTGACCGGGCCGGCCGGGTTGTCCCGGCTGCGGCCGGCCTCCAGGGGCTCCCGGCGTCGTGTTGCCTCCCGGATTGGGGTTGGTGTTCCCAGCCCCCGCGCCAGCGCCAGCGCCCTGATTCGGATTCTGGCCGACGGCGAGAATCGCCGCTGCCATTGTGAGTGATAGCAACCGAACACCGGAATGCATGTTGTTAAACCTCCCCGGTGAAATCTGACGCAATTATGGCACACGGAGGATAGAATCGGGTTATGTTCGCGAAGCCGCTCGTAGCTGGAAAGGCCCTCTTCCTTACAGGAACCTTTTTGATGGCTGCATGTACAAGCACGACCGCCCCGAAGCCCGAAGCAAAGAAGGTAGAACCGCCTAAACCTGTCACTGGATTATCCGGTGTATTTCATGCGTACCGGATGGCACGAACCTGGGCCTCCGACGCAATGCCGCTCCATACGCAAAGCGTAAATCTGCAAAGCGTGAAAAGTGACGGTGGCAAAGCCGGTGCATGGACCACGACATTCGTATCTCCTTCGCTCCGCAAGTCCCGGCGCTACAGCTATTCGACGATAGAAGGCGAAGGGCTCCATAAGGATGTGTTCGCGCAACGGGAGGAATTCTGGTCTGGCCCGACGCGCCAATCCATGCCATTTCGCATTGAAGCTTTAAAGACCGATACCGATAAAGCATGGGAAGTCGCTGTCGCCAAGAGCGCCGCGTACATGAAGAAGAACCCCGACATGCCGGTGTTTTTTGTTGCCGAATACACCAGCCGTTTTCCGAATCCGGCATGGAGAGTTGTCTGGGGTGAGAGCGTCTCACGAAGCAGCTATTCGATCTTCGTAGATACCACCGACGGAAAGTACCTGCTGACCGGCAGGTAAAGGACTCGGGTCAGCCGCGCGATTTGCGGAAGGGAACCAGGGCGTTTGACGGCGCCGGGTCGCTGGCTCGAGTGGAAAGCTCCTGGTTCAGCGTCGAGACGAAATCCTCAATCTGGCGCTGCATAGCCTCCATTTTTTCGCGCATGTTGAGGATCACTTCGACCCCGGCCAGGTTTACGCCCATCTCCCGGGTCAACTTCAAAATCACTTCCAGACGCTCCAGATCCTCGTCGGAGTACAGACGCGTGTTCCCATCGCTGCGGGACGGCTTCAACAATCCCTCGCGCTCGTACAGACGAAGCGTCTGCGGATGAATTTCATACTGTTCCGAGACGGCCGAGATCATATAGGCGGCTTTAGAACGCTTTCGTGTCGCCATGTTTTTTACACCTTAGCCCACATTTCCGCCCGCGGGTCGGCTGTCGAGTGCTTAGCGAACTCCCGAAGCAGATCCCTGGTGCGTTCGTCGGCAATATCCGGCTGCTCGACATAGATTTCAACGATCTGATCGCCGCGCGTGCCCTTGCGCTGATTGAAAACGCCTTTGTCGCGCAAACGCAGTTTCTGGCCGTTCTTTGTTCCCTGCGGAATCTTGAGCAACGACTTTCCGTCGATGGTCGGGACTTCGATCTTCGTACCCAATCCGGCCTCAGAGATCGTCACCGGGACGCGAATGTGAATGTTGTCGCCGTCACGCTCAAAAAACGGATGCCGGGCTACGCGTACGGTGATGTAGAGATCGCCGCCCGGCCCCCCCATCGTCCCGGAATTCCCCTTGCCGGCCACTCTCAGGCGCGAGCCGCCCTGCACTCCCGCGGGAATCCGTACTTCCACCGTATCCGGCTTCGACAAGCGGCCTTCGCCCGCGCAGACGGGGCAGACGCTCGAAACTTTACCCCTTCCGCCGCAGCGGGGACAGTTGATGGTGAAGCGCATCGCCCCCACCATTTGCTCGACATTGCCGCTGCCTTTGCACTCCGGGCAGTTTTGCGAGGCGCCCGAGCCCTCACCCGTACCGCTGCACGCATAGCAGGTTTCCTGCCGGTGGATGTTCAGCTTTACCTGCGCGCCGCGAATTGCCTGCCAGAAATCGACGTCCACGGTGTAATCGAGATCGCTGCCTCGCTCGGTACCCTGCTGACTCTTCTGTTTGTTGCCGCTGAAAAACTGGCCAAACAGATCGCGGAACGAGGTTCCCTCACCCGGCGAGGCCGGTCCCTGGGCGCGTCCACGACCTTGACCTTGCGCCTGACCGCCGAAGATGTCGGAAAAATCAAACCCTTCAAAACCGAAGCCCTGCGTTTCCGGTTGGGGGCCCGGACGGCCCCCGTTGGCACGCATATTCTCGGAATAGAAGCCGTACTGGTCGAACATCTCCCGCTTCTTCGGGTCGGATAAGATGTCGTACGCTTCCTGTACTTTGCGGAACCGCTCCTCGGAAGACTTGTCCCCCGGATTCAAATCCGGATGGTACTTTCGCGCCAAGCGCCGGTACGCTTTGCGGATATCTTCGACGGGGGCGCCGCGATCGACGCCCAGCGTTTTGTAATGGTCTTCCTGCGCCGCCATTGGTCTGATTTCGCCCTTGCGGAACCGGCCTTTCTACCGGTTCTTAGCTCTTCTTGTCGTCAACGTCGACAAACTCGGCGTCAACCACATCATCTTTCTTCTCGCCTGCCGGCGGGGGTTCCGGACCGGCGCCCGGTTGTCCAGCCGCGCCGTCGGCGCTGCTCGAAGATTTGTACATTGCCTCTGCCAGCTTGTGGCTGGCCTGCGTGAGAGTCTCGACGGCTTTATTGATGGTTTCCACGGAGCCTCCCGAAACGGCATCCTTGGTTTCCTTCAAAGCCACCTCGACCTTGCCGGCGTCCTCGTCGCCGATCTTGTCGCGATGCTCCTTCAGCATCTTCTCGACGTTGTAGATCATGGCGTCCGCGCGGTTTCGCGCTTCGATCTCGTCGCGCTTCCGGCGGTCTTCGGCGGCATGCGCGTCGGCGTCCTTCGCCATCTTCTCCACTTCCTCCTTCGAGAGGCCGGAAGAAGACGTGATCG
>CAYTVP010000434.1:0-3804 GCA_964441675.1 uncultured Solibacteraceae bacterium
ACAAGCGCCGGCTGTCCAGAAAGGCCGCGAGGTACACGATGTTCTGGTAATCGGTAGCGGCGCTGCCGGCGGCATGGCCGCGTGGAATCTGACGCGGCAGGGCGTGAACGTGCTGATGCTGGATGCGGGAACAAAGTTCCGCCGCAGCCAGTTCTGGTCGCATGTCAAGCCTTGGGAGGCACGGGAGCGGTATGCCAAGGGACAACGCCCGCCGGAGTTTTTTCTCAATACGAAGGAACAGCCGTATCTCACCGATCCGAAGAACCCGTTCGAGCTAATTCGGGTGTGGGGGCGCGGCGGCAAAACGAATGTCTGGGGACGTGTGTCGCTGCGGTATTCCGATCTCGACTTCGAAGGGCCGGCGCACGATGGATGGGAGATACCCTGGCCCATTCGCTATAAAGACATTGCGCCCTATTACGACAAGGTGGAGCAGCGGATTGGAGTCTGCGGCGGCGATGACGATCAGGACTCGCTGCCGGGGTCGAAGTTCCATCTGCCGCCGCCGGCGCCGCGTTGCGGGGAAGTATCGCTAACCAAGGCCGCGGCATCGATCGGGATCAACATTGTTCCCGTGCGCCGCGCGGTCCTGACCCAGGCGCACAACGGATTCCCCAAGTGTCATTTCTGCGGCGCGTGCGGGCGTGGATGCGATATCTCCGCCTTCTTCAACGCATCGGACTACTTGATCGAGCCCGCATTTAAGACCGGCCGGCTGAAAGTGATCGACAATGCCGTCGCTGCGAGAATCCTGGTAGACGGCCGCGGGCTGGCGGAAGGCGTGCAATACTTCGACCGCGAGACGCGCGAGGAGCATCGCGTATACGCCAAGCGCGTGGTGGTGGCCGCGAGCTGTATCGATTCGACGAGAATATTACTGAACTCCAAGTCGCCCCGATATCCCAATGACATTGGTAATGCCAGCGATGCCATTGGACGGTATCTCTGCGAGCAGGTGCGCTTTCACATGTCCGGATTTGCGCCGGAGCTGAAGGGCGGCAAGGTTTATAACGATGACGGCATCGGCGGCGCGCACATTTATATGCCGCGGTTCAATCATCGCGGAAAGAAGCGTGAGTATTTACGCGGATACGGATCGCAATTCTGGTTTACAGGCGCGCATCCCGGACCGGCATGGGCAAAACAGATTCCGGGCTATGGCGCTGACCTCAAGAAAGCAGTAAAAGAACGTTTCCCGGCTTTGCTATCGCTCCATCCTTACGGAGAAGTCCTTCCGCAGAAATTCAATCGCGTGACCGTAGACGAGACACAGAAAGATCAGTATGGTGTTCCGCTGGCGCGGATCTCTTACCGGATTGGCGAAAACGAACGGAAGATGATCGCCGAGATGTACGACACGGCAGAGTCGATTCTACGCGCGGCGAAAGCAGAGATTCTGCCGTTTGAGCGCGGCTGGATCGATTCGTTGGGAAGCGCGATCCACGAGCACGGCACCTGCCGGATGGGTGACGATCCGAAGCGTGCGCCACTGAACAAGTACAACCAGATGCATGAGGTGAAGAACGTCTTTGTAGTGGACGGATCTTCCTTCACGACAGCCAGCGAAAAAAATCCGACGCTAACCATCCTTGCGCTGGCATGGCGCGCCACGGACTACATGGCCGCGGCAATCCACCGCGGCGACGTCTAGCCCGCTGAATGCCCGATCTCGATTGGTGGAAGTGGGCGTTGGCCGCTTTCAGCGCCTTCAACGTGGGGGTGGCCAAGACCGGCGTTCCGGGCCTCGGCATCCTGGCCGTACCGCTGTTCGTTCTTGCGGCCGGCGATGCGCGGCTGTCCGCCGGGTGGCTGCTGCCGCTCCTGATTGTCGCGGACCTTTTCGCCGTCTGGTATTACCGCAAACACAATGCCGCCAAAGCTCTCGTGACACTGGCGCCATGGGTTGTCGCGGGCATGATTATCGGCGCGGCCGTGCTGAGCTATCCGGAGCACGTAATTCGTCCCATTGTCGGAACCATCATCCTGACCATTCTGATCCTGTTCCTTCTCCGGCAGCGCGGCGTCAACCTGACCCCGACCGGACGATGGAACTCCGGTATCTACGGTACGGCCGCCGGCTTCGCCACAATGGTGGCGAATGCCGCTGGTCCGGTGATGAGCGTCTATTTGCTCAGCCGCAATCTTCCGCGCACCGAATTTGTGGCTACCGGAGCCTGGTTTTTCTTTTTTATTAACTTGACCAAAGTGCCCGTGTACGCATGGCAAGGCATGATCAACGCTGAATCCTTGCTCGTTGACGCTGCCCTTGCACCGGCAGTTATGGCAGGAGCGCTTACCGGCCGCAAGGTGTTGCAACTGATGCCGGAGCGCGTCTTCGTAATGAGCGTGACGGTTCTCGCCTTTGTCGCGACGCTGCTCTTATTCACTTCACGCTGAAACAGACAGTTCTATTTCGGGAAGCGCCAGATCCGCAGCGCATTCCTGCCGAGAATCAGCTCGCGGTCGGCTGGAGTGTAAAAGTCCAGGATCTTATCTACAAACTCCAGTTCCTTATCCATAGGAAGTTCCCAGCGCGGACGCGGGTAACCTGTCCCCCAGATCAGCTGCCGGCCACCGAACTCTTCGTACACAGCCTTGAAGAAAGGAATGGTCTCGCGATACGGATACTGATTGTGGAGGGACAACTCATAGGGCTCCGACGCGCTGATCCAGACTTGGAAATTTCTTTAGGCGGAACATTTTGCGGAATTCCGGCCAGGGATCAGGCTGCTTGAGGTCCGGCTTGCCAAGGTGGTCGACAACAATCTTCACGCCAGGGAACCGGCCTGCCATGTCTTCGAGCATCGGCATCTGGTGCGGGAGTATGTAAAAGTTGAACACCGCGTTCAGCCGCTCCGCTTCCCGCCAAAGGGGATAGTGCTCCTTGGAATTGAGCCAGGTCGATTGCGGATGATAGATCGGGCTGAATCTCATTCCCTGAAAACCGTGTTCCGTGATCCAGTAACGAAGACGATCGGTAGCATTCGGGTCTTCCGGATTGATGAGTCCGTGAGCGACGAATAGTTTGGGGTACTTATGAAGGCTGTAGCTGATGTAAGAGTTATCCCATCCGTAGTAGCGCGGGTTAATCAGCACCGCATACTTCAGGCCGAAATCCTTCATTTGCTGCACCTGATTCTCGATCGGCGCAGCCGTGGGGACCTTCAGGTTGGGCCGCTCCGGATGAGCGAATGGAAATTTGGGATCGAGCGTCCAGACTTCGAGATGCGTGTCGATGATCAGCCGGCGGGCGGCAGCGCCAAGGCCGGCGCTGAGATGGAGAAGAGCCGCGCGGCGGGTGAGGGTCATGATCGCAACGTTACCCCACGCGCTTCAAACTCCGCGGATGCCACGGCATACTTATCCACGGCGGCTTGGTCAACATCAAATCCCAAGCCGGCACCGGCAGGGAGATCGATCAGGCCATTCCTTACCTCTATCCAAGGTTGGATGATCTCACTGCGAAACCAGCGCGCACTGGCTTCGACATCGGTAGGATAGTCGCCCTGGCTGAATGTTGCGAACGCAAGCGCCTGCGCCGCCCCGATCCCAAGCTCCGGCATCGTACCCATCCACACCGGAATATTGTGGCGGCGGCAAATCTGAAAATGCGACAGTGCGGCGGAAAGACCGCCGACGCGCTGAATTTTGATGTTGGCAATCTGGAGGCTTCCAAGCGAAATGGCCCGCAGCAGCGCTTCCTCCGTTTCGAGGCTTTCATCGAGACAGATTGGTGTTTTTACTCGCCGTTGAAGTTCGGCATGCTCCCGTAGCATGGGTGCGGCGAACGGCTGTTCGTACATC
>CAYTVP010000435.1:0-3789 GCA_964441675.1 uncultured Solibacteraceae bacterium
TTTCCAGCAGTTCGAGACCAAACGTACTTCGCAATTGCTGGAAACCTCCGATGCGATCCAGGCGTTCGAGGCGGCCCTGGCGCGAAAGTGTTCCCAGGTTGTCATCGCATACGGCAACCCGGAGATCATCGAAGGAACATTCTGCGCAGATGAGCCGGTAGTGGCCGCCTCGCCGGCGGCTTCCGTTGCTCCACTCAGCATCACTCGTAAAAGGGCGGCTGACTATTTGCGCGAAGTCCTTGCTGTCGAGCTGAAGATTCCCGCCGATCGGATAGGAGTTACTGACCGATTTGAGCGATTCGGCATAGATTCGGTGATGATTTTGAAGCTCAATGCGGCGATCGAGAAAACACTGGGTTTCATTCCGAAGACGTTGTTCTTCGAATACCAGACTGTCGGCGAGCTTGCGGAGTACCTGTCTGAACGTTACGCCGAGCGGTTTACGGAGAAGAAGTTAGACGTTCCCTGTCTGGTTTCTGTGGAATCACAGTCGTCTGCCGGCATTGATCGTCCGTCAGCACGCTTGGAGGATGTTGCTGTTATTGGGATGAGCGGTAGATATCCGATGGCAAACGATCTTGAGATGTTCTGGGAAAATCTCGTTGCGGGTAAAGATTGTATCAGCGAGATACCAGCCGACCGTTGGCCCCTCGAGGGCTTTTTCGAACCTGCGGACAAGAAGGGCACGACCAGTTATGCCAAATGGGGTGGTTTTCTTAGTGATGTCGATAAGTGCGATCCGCTTTTCTTTGGTATTTCACCGCGCGAGGCTGAGTGCATCGATCCCCAAGAGCGTTTGTTTCTCGAAACGGCTTGGTCCGCTATCGAGGATGCAGGCTATAGGCCCGAGGATCTCGCTCCTTCTACAAATTCAGTGGGAGTGTTTGTCGGAGTCATGTACGGTGAGTACCAACTACTTGCTGCGCATGAGCGAACAAACGGTAACCCGGTGGGAGGAATCTCGCCATACTGGTCGATCGCCAATCGAGTCTCATATGCCCTAAATTTCAAGGGTCCGAGCCTGGCCATCGATACCGCCTGTTCATCGTCGCTGACAGCCATCCATTTAGCCTGCCAGAGTATTGCAAATGGTGAGTGCCGAGTTGCTGTCGCCGGCGGTGTCAACATTAATCTTCATCCCGACAAGTACATTGTTCTGAGCCAGAGAAACTTTGCTTCGACCGACGGGCGGTGCCGCAGCTATGGCGAAGGAGGCGATGGATACGTTCCTGGTGAGGGTGTGGGAGCGCTGCTTCTAAAACCTCTCGACGAAGCAATCCGGGATGGCGATCACATATACGGCGTCATCAAGTCGACGGCGATCAACCATGGTGGCCATGGTAATGGTTTTACTGTTCCGAATCCGAATGCGCATGGTGAATTGATTGCGACGGCATTGCGGAAGGCGCGCATCGACAGCGAAACGATTTCTTACGTCGAGGGGCACGGGACGGGAACTGCGCTCGGTGACCCTATAGAAATCGCGGGATTGATGAAGGGATTCGGTGATGAGGAACGCTCATGCACCTTCTGTGCACTGGGTTCGGTGAAGGGAAATATCGGGCATTTGGAGGGAGCGGCGGGCGTTGCGGCAGTTACTAAAGTGCTGCTGCAGATGAAACATCGTAAGCTAGTGCCGACGCTCCATTCAGCGCGGCCGAATCCCAATATTAACTTCGATCAGACGTGCTTCCGCTTACAGCATGAAGTTAGCGACTGGGACAGACTGGCGTTCGATGAACGGCAGCGAATCGTGCCTCGAAGGGCAGCGGTAAGTGCGTTTGGGGCGGGTGGTGCCAATGCACACCTGATTCTCGAAGAACACGCCGTACTCGAAACAGCCCAGCCGCCATCAGATGATCTACAGATATTCGTCCTTTCGGCAAGATCACCCGAACGTTTGACGGAGTACCTCAAAAAGTTTCGAGACTTTTTGAGTAGTCCCGGAGCGCAATCGTTGTCCCTGCGCGACATCACTTATACGCTCCAGGTGGGGCGACAGCCGATGTCGTCGAGAATTGCCGTCATTGCAGGAAGTGTTCCCGACCTTGCGGCAAAACTGTCTGAATACCTGTCTCACGATATCTCGCCCGCGGGTGTTTACGATGGCGATGCGGGACATGCGATGACTGAACAAGACCAGCCGGAAGAGTGGCGGTTGGCTGCGAGCGTGGCACGTAACTGGGTGTCAGGACACGACATCGACTGGCAGATCCTCAGAGAGAGGGATGCGCTCCACCGTGTGGCACTACCAACGTATCCGTTCGAGCGCAAACGATATTGGATCGAGGCAGCGGAGAAGCCGGAAAGTTCTGCTGTGTCCGTCCGCCGCGTCTACCGGCCGGACGACCCCATTGTACGCGACCATATAGTGGACGCACAATCGATTCTTCCTGCCGTCTGTTCTCTTCAGTTGGCTCTTGAGGTGCAAAGCTCCAAACAGCCGAATCTTCGTGTTCGTGCGATCAAAAATATCACCTGGGCGAGGCCAGTCGTGGTCGAAGGAGCGGCTGTCGAGGTGACTCTGTGCCTCGAAGAGAACGAAACCGCCGGTTCCAAATTCGAAGTTCTTACGGAGACATCCGGGCTATCGCATGCCACAGGTGAGATCATCTTCGGCGAGAAGATGTCACCTGTAGCGATAGATATCGCGCAATTGATGTCACACCGCGCGGGAACGTTGAATCACGAAGAAATTTATGCACGATTTCGAGAGTTGGGCATTGTCTATGGTCCGCGGTTCCGAATGCTCGATCGAGTCGATTTCATCGATAGCAGGGTATTTGCAACATTAAGCCACAATAAGCATCCGCTGCAATCTGTCGCTGAGTTGCAGGCCGCATTGTTGGACGCGATGCTTCAAGCCGGGATTGGTCTTCTTGTACAGACTAATTACAAGGAGAACTTGTTGGTTCCGTTCTCGGTGGAAACGGTAGAATTGTGCGGCCCGGTGGAGAGAGCACGATATGTACTTGTCGAGTCAGCGAACGGAAACAGTACCGATCTGACACGATTCCACACAACCTTACTGGATGAAGAAGGCCGTATTCTGGTTCGGTTCATTAATTATACTGCCCGGCCGATGCGGGGTCAGCGAGCGGACATTCGCGTGCCAATCTACCTGCCGCGCTGGATTTCTGCCGCCGCAGTGCCCAGTACCCGGCCGAGGTCCTCCAGCGTACTAATCGTCCGCCCGAAACAAGACTTCGGAATCTCCCGTCATCTGCGCAGTAGGTATGCTCATAGCGCGGTTGTAGAAATCATCCTGGAAAATGATCGGTATTCCTCCCAGGATGATTATGATCGGGAAGTTCAAAAACATGCGCTACCTGATGAAGTGTACTTTCTGGGATGCCTGACGAGCGAGGATATCGAGCAGCGGACCGAGGAACAGCCGAACTTCCGCGAAGCAGGACCGCTTGCATTGTTGCGCTTGATCAAGGCTCTTGATCAAGCGGGCAGCTTTCGCACATCGTGCGTCCTAAAGGTCATTACAAACAATGTGCATCAGGTCGGTCTGGAGCATTCAATCGAGCCATACTCGGCGGCGATTCTAGGAGTCGCTAAAGTAGCGGCGCGTGAGTATCCCCCGTTAACAGCCTGCTGCTTCGACATCGATTTAACAGAATGGTGCAGTCTGGCATCCGGCGAGACAGCCGAGATAATTGAGCGTATTGTCGATGAGCGCGGCGGTGAACCGGGCCCGGATATTGCTTTTCGTGCCGGTAAGGTTTATGAACGCGCATTTGAATTGTCGCGGTCATTAACTACCTCGGCTGGCGAACCTCT
>CAYTVP010000436.1:0-987 GCA_964441675.1 uncultured Solibacteraceae bacterium
GCGGCGGCAATTTGGGGCAACGGAGTCAGCGCCGGGATTCGTTGGCTGCCTGTCTATATTTTTTGGCTGGCGCTGATGGGCATCGGTGTCGGCTGGATCTTCTCGTCATTTCAGGTGTACTTGCGCGACACCGCTCAGGCGGTTCTTGTGCTTCTGACGCTTTGGTTCTGGGCGACCCCGATCTTCATCACCAAGGAGCAGGTTCCGGAGTCGCTTCGTTTTATCCTGCAGCTCAATCCGCTCAGCGTGTTCGTCGAGGCCTATCGTAGTCTGATTTTGACGAATGCCCATCCCGATTTCGGACGCCTTTCGTATGTGGCGGCGCTTTCAATAGCTGTTTTCCTCTCGGGTGGTCTGGTATTCCGGCAGTTGAAGCGCGGTTTCGCCGACGTGCTGTAAAAAACAGTACCCACCGCGGGG
Organism: uncultured Solibacteraceae bacterium; assembly: GCA_964441675.1. Taxonomy (GTDB): domain Bacteria; phylum Acidobacteriota; class Terriglobia; order Bryobacterales; family Bryobacteraceae; genus JAPKYZ01. The sequence goes on from CAYTVP010000436.1 coordinate 421, forward strand.
ACACCCTGCCGTTACTGATAGTGTTGAAAGAAATGACTCGCCGGGAATTGCTGGGTACCACCGCTCCGCTATTAGCTTCACCGCTGTTTGCGCAGAAAAAAGACACCGCTTCAGAGCCGAAACCAAACATCCTGTTCATCATGGCCGACGACCTGGCCGCATGGATGCTGGGGTGTTATGGAAACAAGGAAATTCGAACTCCGAACATCGACGAGCTAGCGCGCGCGGGGATGCGTTTCTCCAATCATTTTGTCTGCACTCCGGTCTGTTCGGCTTCGCGAGCGACCTTCTTTACGGGTCGCACGCCGATGCAGCATGGCATTCACGACTTCCTCACCGAGCGGCCAATTGAATCGCCGCCGCAAGGCCAAAAGGCGCCGCCGGAAACATTTTCGCGAGAGGTGATGATCTCCGACTTGCTGGCCGGCGCGGGCTACCGGTGCGGTTATGTCGGGAAGTGGCACATGGGTCCGGCGGATAAATTGGGTCACGGCTACGAATACAGCTACACCATGCCCGGCGGCTCCATGCCCGCGGCGGTGCGGGCGCTGGGCTGGTTGACATGCG
>CAYTVP010000436.1:997-3741 GCA_964441675.1 uncultured Solibacteraceae bacterium
TCAGAATCCGACGATGTACCTGAATGGCGAGACCGTGAAGGAGCAGGGATATCTCTCGGAGTTGATGACACGGCGAGCCGGCGAGTTTCTCGACAAACAGGACCCGGCGAAGCCATTTTTCCTGACGGTCAGCTACTTCAATCCTCACACGCCCTACGATGGCCACCCGCAAAAGTATTACGACATGTATGCGAACACCAGCTTCGATAGCGTAGGGTGGGAGCCGGCGGCTCCTAATGCTCTCCGTGAGAAAGAGCTGCTCGCCGATCCGGTTGGCAATCTTCGTAAGTGTGCTGCCTCGACAACCGCGCTCGACGATCAGGTAGGCGCGTTGATGGAAAAGCTTCGCGATACCAAGCTCTGGATGAATACACTGGTCGTTTTCGTCGGGGATAACGGCTTTCTCTTAGGCCGGCACGGGCTGTGGAGCAAGGGTCTGGCGTCCGATCCGATCAACATGTACGACGAGGTGATGCGTGTACCCTTGCTGTGCTCGTGGCCGGGTAAGATACCAGTCGAATCGTCCCGGGCGGAAATGGTTTCCGCTTACGACCTGGTGCCGAGCCTTTCGGAATCCGCCGGTGTTCCTGCGCCGCAGCGAAACCTGTGCGGACAAAGTTATCTCGAATTGGCCAAAGGGACGATTTTCGGCCGGAAGGATGCCAGATGGCGCTCTACCGTGTTCGGATACTTCCGCAACACCGAGATGGCTCGCGACGAGCGCTTCAAGCTGGTGATTCGCGACGGGGGAAACGGGCCCTGCGAGTTATTTAGCATCGCTAACGATCCGACGGAACACAAGAATTTATACGACAATCCGGGCTTTGTCACGGTACGGGACGATCTCCGCGCTCAACTCAATAGCTGGCGCGAGAAGTACAGCTCATAGCCGGATTCCGAAGAAGCAGTAATTAGCGACCGAAAATGAATCGCCCGCGGCGAGGGTCCGCGCCGCCCTCGAGAACACCATTCGCCATCTTGATGACAGTCGGGGCGGAGCCGTTCGACCACGGGCCGCGCACGCTGATGCGGTGCCCGCGCGAGGCCAGCATATCGATCACGCCCTTCGGAGTGCGGCTCTCGAAGCTTACCTCGCCCGCGTTGAATTCGTGCCCGGCAAACGAAGTGTAGAAGTGTTGTGTCTGGAACCGGGGCGCCTCGACAGCGTCCTGGGCGTCCATTCCGAAGTCGATAATATTCAGAAGCACTTGCAGCATTGCCTGATCCTGGTTGTCGCCGCCCGGCGTAGACATGATGAAGAATGGCCGGCCGTCCTTCAACACGAGAGTCGGGCTGAGCGTGATACGAGGGCGCTTGCCGGGCGCGAGCTGATTCGGATGCCCGTCATCCAGAACGAAGCTCTGCAGCCGGGACGAAAACGGGATGCCGGTATCGCCCGCGATGACGCTCGGCAGCCAGGCGCCGGATGGCGTTGAGGAAAAGACATTGCCCCAGCGGTCGACGACATTGACACAGGTGGTATCCTGCGCGGGCGTCGCGGTACCGCTGGTGATGGGAATCACGGGTGATATCTCGCCCGGACGATGCTCGAGCGATGCCTTTTGGGGGTCGATCAATCGTGCGCGGGACGCCGCATAGGACTTCGACAGAAGAACATCCGCCGGAATCTTCGAGAACTTCGGGTCGCCATAATGCGCATCGCGATCTGCAAAAGCCAGCTTCACCGCTTCGATGACGGTGTGAAAGTATTCCGGCGTATTGTGCCCAAGGGCTTTCAGGTCGAACGTCTCGAGGATATTCAATGCCTGGATCATCACTGGGCCCTGCGTCCAGAAGCCGGGCTTGCTGATTTCGTAACCGCGATAGGTTCCGGTAACGGGACTATCCCATTCGGCGTGAAAACCTGCCAGGTCCGCGCGAGTGATCAATCCACCGTTTGCTTCGGAAAACTCCGCGATACGGCGGCCGATATCGCCGCGGTAGACCAGATCGCGAACGGCCTGAATCTTTTTCGCGCGGTTCCCCCGAGTCTTCTTTTCGGTTTCGGCCATTTTCCGGAATGTCTTCGCGAGGTCCGGCAAGCGATACACCTTTCCGCTTTCCGGCTGGTTGTCCAGACCGTGGAAGAACCGCTGCGAAGTTGGCCATAGGTCCGTGTACTTGCGGGTGTTGTTCAGAAACAAAGCGAACTCTTCGCCGAGGGGAAACCCTTCGGCATATTCGATTGCCGGCGCAACCACCTGGGCGAAGCTCATCGTGCCCTGCTCGGCCAGCGCAGCCAGGATGCCGTCCAGGGCGCCCGGCAGAACCGCCGCCTCAATTCCCATGCTGGGAATCGGCGCGGAGGATCGCTGCATCTCTTCGAATTGTTGGAGGCGCCGGTTGCGGTAGTAATCGACTGTTGCCTTCTGTGGCGCGGTGCCAAGTCCGCTGACAACACGGGCGGGCTTACCGTTCATTTTGATGATGAGCGGCGCCTCACCGCCAATGCCGAAGCGGGCCTGCTCCGTTACGCTTGCCGCAAGAATGGCAGCCACGCCGGCATCGACTGCATTGCCTCCCGCCGTCAGCATGCGGTAGCCGGCTTCTACTTCGAAGTTATTGGCCGCGGCGACCATCTCACGCGTTCCGCGAACGGCTGGAAACATCGAGAATTGGGCGTGGATGCAGGTAAGCGGCAGAAGCAGGCAGGCAGCAGCGCGCCAGATCAGCATGGTCTATTCTCCATCAAATAACGGTACTTGCGCAGAAGCTCGTAGAGAACGACACCGGCGGCCGTCGCT
>CAYTVP010000437.1:0-3722 GCA_964441675.1 uncultured Solibacteraceae bacterium
CGACTGCGCTCCAACCCTGGTGATCCAACTTTTCGACGGCCGGAAGATCCAGCCGGATAACCTCGGATTCTGGAAATCCGGAACCAACTAAATACCCATATGGCTTCAATATACGATGGAAATCTTCACCTATATTGTGAAGCATGGTCGCGTTAATATTGGCGGCAACGAAATCGAAACTGGAACTGCGAATGCTTCGAGTGGAGCCAGTGAATACCGCGCCGGGCGAGTTCTGAGCAGCGATCACCGCCGAGTGGTGATCGATATCGCAGCCAACGATCGCTCCCGCGTCCAGCAGGTCTGCCGCTCGAGACAAGATTCCCGATCCGGCGCCCACATCCAGGAATGACATCTCCGGCTTGAGAAATCGGTCCATCGCCAATAGCGTGACCTGCGTTGCCGCATGTCCACCAGTTCCGCACCCTTGCCCGCGAATGTAATTCAGTCGGCGGCGTCCAGCGGGAGGCTCCCGGTCGAGCCATGGCGGAGCCAGCCAAAGCCGCTTGCCGATCTCGACTGCGTTCCAGGGTTGCTCCGAGACACTTTGCCAGTCGGTGGAATCCTCAACCGGTTGGGCGTTGTCGACAGGCTCGTAGCTATAGACCAGGAGCCGCAGCCGCCCGTCCGGCAAATCCTGTTCTTCGATGGAAAAGGCGCCCCGGCCGTAACAGTGGGCCAGCGTCAGCTCAAGATTCTCGGCGTCGCATTCGACGACACGCCGGTAGATCGTGCTCATCCCTGGACGCGTTTCTCTTTTCCGACCCAGTACTTCTCGCGCAACACCAGCTTGCGAATCTTGCCGGTTCCGGTTTTGGGAAGAGGCTCGTCGCTGAACTCAACAATGCGAGGTATCTTAAACCTTCCCAACCGGCCGGAGATGTGTTCCACCAACTGCTCCGCTGTTAACTCCGCGCCCGGCTTGCGCACTACGATTGCGGCGGGAACTTCGCCCCACTTCTCGTCAGGAGCCGCGACAACTGCGCACTCAAAAACCCCGGGATGACTAAAAATCGCCTTTTCCACTTCAATCGAGGAAATGTTCTCGCCGCCGGAGATGATGATCTCTTTCTTCCGGTCGACGATATGGATGTAGTTGTGCTCGTCCCATACGGCCATATCGCCGGTATAGAACCAGCCATCGCGGACCACTGCCGCGGTCGCGGCTTCGTCGCGATAATATCCCGACGTTACGTGATCGCTGCGTACCACTACCTCGCCGATCGATGTCATGTCCTGGGGAACGCGGTTGCCATCGGGATCCACTACGTGCACCTCCGTGCCGAGCACGGGCCACCCGGCCATTGCCTGGCGGCGGTAGCGGTCGGCGTCGTCGGCGTATTCCACACCGAGCTTCCAGGAGGCGCGAGTGATCACGGGGGCCGTTTCCGTCAAACCGTAGCCTGCCGTTACTTCGCATCCCATCGCTTTCTCGGCGCGCTCGATCAGCTCCGGCGAAGACGCTGCGCCACCCACCATGATTTGTTCCAGGCTCGAAAGGTCGAACCGCTGGAGGTCGGGGAAGTTGAGGAGCGCATTCACCATGGTTGGGACAAGGCACATATATGTAGCGCGATGCTGCTCGACCAGGCCGCAGACCGTAGCCGGGTCAAAACGGCGTACCATCACCTGCTTCATCCCCAGCATGGTCGATACCTGAGGACGCCCCCAGCCATTGGCATGGAACAGCGGAATCGTGTGAAGATCTACGGCGTGATCACAGGCGGGAAAGCTCCCCGCCAGATCGATCGCGTGCAGATAGAGAGTGCGGTGGCTCAACTCTACGCCCTTCGGCGTGCCCGTCGATCCAGACGTATAAAACAACTCGGCTGTGGAATGCTCGTCCACGTCCATGAATTCGATGGGGAGCGGCGTCGATGCATCGATCAGCTCGTCATAGCTTTCATCGAGTGGAATGTAGCGCTCGATCACCCGGCAATTCTGGCGTAGCGTCTCGGCAAGCGGTGCGAAATCGGTCTCATAAAAAAGAACACGCGCACCGGAATGCTGGAGGATCGCAATCAGTTCCTGTGTCGAAAGACGTACGTTTAACGGCATCACTACGCCGCGCGCCAGAAGGACTCCGAAGTAGCCTTCAAGCAGCCGGTGTGTATTAAAGCTCAGGTAAGCAGCGCGGTCGCCCGGCCGGAGATGATCCGCCAGGGCGCCACCGAGCCTCCGGCAGCGTTCGCTGAACTGGCGATAGGTGAACGACCGTTCGCCGCAAATAATCCCGGTTTCGCCGCCGAACAGGTCAGCCGCGCGCTTTAGGCAGCGAATCGGAGTAAGTGGAACCGGCATAGCTTCTCGCAGCGATCCAGTCTAACGCAGTACGGGCTGAGATCCGCACCGGCGGAGACGGTTGCTCAACGTGGCAGCGAAAAAAAAGCGCCGAATGGACAGTACGTTGCCATCTCATCTCAAGATGGTGTCCCGAGAAAGGGGTCTACATGAAAGGAACACAGCTTATGGAAAGAATTCTGGCTCCGACAATACTCGCTCTCTCACTCAGTGGCGGATTGTTTGCAGCTGAGATCTCGACGTTCAACTCATACATCGACTCGGATGTGTGCGCGCATCTAATGGTTGGGCCGATCAATTCCTCTCGCGTGGAATGCAGCCAGAAGACACATAAGGATGGCTCGGGGCCGGTAATCGTCCGGTTAAGCAATAACACCGTCCTGGCGGTCAACAAGGAGAAGATGGTCAATAAGCTTGTAGGTCAGCTCGCGGAGGTTTCCGGAGAACTCAAGATCAAAGACGGACGGATCAATCTGAAGGAAGTCAAACCTATTGAGGCCAGTGCAATCCCGAAGGGCGATCCTTCCCGGAGACTGCTCGATGTACGGACATTCAGAGCCCCTGGGAGCGCGAAGACGTTCGAGAAGATTCGGCATGAGCTTGCGATCATGCCTTATATCAGTGAATTCGACTATATTTCGTTCGCTATGTTCGGAGATGACGTCATTTTGAGTGGTTGGACGGTACGCAATACGAATCGGAGCTATGCCGAAAATGTGGTGGCGGACATCGAAGGTGTTGGACGGGTCATCAACAACATCGACGTACTGCCATTGGGCAGCCTGGATATGCAGATCCGGGCAGCCGCCCGCGGAGCCCTACAGCGAAACCTGTCCCGCTATTTCTGGGGCAGCGGATCGGATATCAAGATTGTCGTCAAAAACGGCGATATCATTCTGCTCGGAAGCGTGGCGAGTCAGGGGGACAAAGACCTTGCAGGCCTTCAGTGCAACATGGTGAGAAGTGCCTTCCATGTGTTCAACCTCCTGCAAGTTCGGGGAACTGAGTCGGGGAAGAAGGGCTGACGTGGAAGAGCAACCAATGAGAACCTCACGAACAAAGGTGGCTTCCGGGCTGCTGGTAATCCTGATCTCGCTAAGTGCCGGATGCGCGAAGCAACAATCCACTCAGGCAAAGAAGATTCCTGCCGGTAAGGAATTCTCTGGTTTTCTGAAGGATTACTCGAATCTCAAGCCGAACGCAGAGCTCGACGGAAAGGCGTTAACGTACGCCATGGCCGATGCGCAAAAGAACCTGCACCGATACATCGCGATTGTTGTCGATCCCGTGGAGGTATATCTTGCTTCGGATGCGGACGAGGCGAAGCTGCCGGAAAAGACACGACAGGCGGTTGCGAACTATTATCGCCATGCACTGGTCAAGGCTGTGTCCAGTGCTTTCCCGGTGGCCAACCAGCCCGGGCC
>CAYTVP010000438.1:0-3694 GCA_964441675.1 uncultured Solibacteraceae bacterium
ATTTCTGAATGACGTCCTGCTCGAACGTGTCAACGCGGACGTCGATGATCCAGGCACTCGAAGCCAATTTTGGACAGGCGGGCAGCGCAAAGCTGGACATCAATAATGTCGGTGCCGCGGCATTGGCCGAGCGTATGCGCAATCCCTTGCAGTCGGCCGGCGTGGCGTTGTCGGAAGACCAGCTGCAGGATATTGCCAGGGCGATCCTGGGCTACCGCGATTCCCCGCCGCGTTCCGGCATTCTGGAATCCTTTGACGCTTTGTCCCAGGTTCCGGGCGTGACGCCGCAAATAATCTCCGCTTTGAAGCAGGAGTGCTATATTTCCGGTTTTTCGATCCGAAGCATAGAAACGGTTGGGCCGAAAGTTGGCGAGGAGTTGCGGTCGAAGGCCGTGCAGGCGACACTTCTGGCGCTTGTCGGGATGCTGGTGTACATCGGGTTCCGGTTTGAGTTCGGATTCGGTCTGGCTGCGGTTCTGGCCGTCACCCACGACACTATTGTGACGGTCGGCCTCTTTTCGTTACTCAATAAGCCGATCGATTTGACGGTTGTCGCGGCGCTGTTGACGCTGGTTGGTTATTCGATGAATGACACGATCGTGGTGTTCGATCGCGTCAGGGAGAATTTGAAACTGAACCGGCGCGAAAGTTTTTCGAATATCGTGAACCAAAGCATCAACCAGACATTGAGCCGGACGGTGATGACGTCGGGGCTTACTTTGCTGACCGCGTTGGCTTTGTGGTTGTTTGGCGGTCCGGTATTAAATGGATTTGCATTTGCTTTAGTCGCCGGAATTATCGTGGGTACGTTTTCGTCGGTCTTTATTGCGAGCCCAATTTTGATATTCTGGCAAAACTTCATGGCGGGCCGTAAGGCTGCGGTAGCTCCGGCTGCTGTATCCGGAAGGAAGCCCGTTAAGTAGGCTGATTTTTTTGAAGCGGGCCGATAGGTCCCGGGGAAGGGTGGTCAACCAATGTTCGAACAATCGTTGATTGAAGATAGGGGAAAGACACAGAAAACGTCGTCGATCCTGATCTCGTTCGTGATTCAGATTGCCTTAATGATAGTTCTGGTTCTGATTCCGTTGATTTACTTCGAGGCGCTTCCGATGGCGTCGTTGTCGGCATCGCTGGTGGCGCCTCCGCCTCCGCCGCCTCCTCCTCCCCCACCGCAGGCTCAGCCAGTGCAGAAGGTGGTGAAAGTAGCGCCACGCCAAATGGTCAACAACCAGCTGCTGGCGCCCAAGCAGATCCCGAAAGATATCGCCATGATTAAAGAGGAAGAAATGCCTCCGGTGGCGGCTGTGGGCGTCCAGGGCGGTGTTCCCGGTGGTGTTCCCGGTGGAAACGTCGGTGGTGTACTGGGAGGCGTCCTCGGAGGAATTCCGGCTGCGCCCCCGCCGCCTCCTCCTCCCAAGGAAAAGCCAAAGCCGCCATCACAGATTCGCGTCGGTGGCAACGTGCAGGCCGCCAAGTTGATCCGCCAACCGAAACCCGCCTATCCGCCGCTTGCCAAGCAGGCCCGGATTCAGGGAACGGTGAAGTTCAACGCCATCATCGGCGAAGATGGCACGATTCAGAATCTTCAGTTGGTCTCCGGTCATCCACTGCTTGTTCCAGCGGCGACCGAGGCGGTGAAGCAGTGGGCGTATCACCCAACCACGCTCAACGGCGAGCCCGTGAAGGTGGTTACGCAGATTGACGTGAATTTCACGTTGAGCCAATAGTTCGGAAAAATTATCAACTCGCAGGAGAAAACATAAAATGCTATTACACATCAACAATCTAGCGTTCCTGTTCTTCCAGGAAGGCGGAGCCGTTGCCTTCGATCCGATCTCGATGTGGAATCAGATGGGATGGATGGCTAAGGCTGTCGTGATTATTCTGTTCCTGATGTCCGCATGGTCCATCGGCGTCATGATCGATCGCCTGATGGCCTACAACGCGGCCAGAACGCAATCGCGTCAGTTCGCGCCCGCAGTTGCAGGCGCGCTGCGCGAAGGAAAGCTGGATGAGGCGATCAAAATCGCTGACCGTTTCAAGAAGAGCCATCTCGCCAAAGTAGTCGTTGCCGGTCTGCAGGAGTTCAAGGCGCACCAGTTGAGCAACGAAATCCCGGGTGAGGAAATTGAAGCTTCGAAGCGCGCTCTCGAACGCGCCGAGGCCATTGTTCATGCCGAATTGAAGCGCGGTGTTTCGTCGCTAGCCACCATTGGCTCCACCAGCCCGTTCATTGGGCTGTTCGGAACCGTCGTGGGCATCATCAACGCGTTCAAAGGTATTTCTACGGAGAAGTCGACCGGTCTCGGCGCTGTTGCCGGCGGTATTTCCGAGGCGCTGGTTGCCACCGCTATCGGACTGTTCGTCGCCATCCCGGCCGTTATGATGTTCAACTACTTCACGAACAAAATCGAAGCGTTTGACGTGGAGATGGGCAATTCCAGCTCGGAGCTGATCGATTACTTTATCAAGCGCTCGCAGCGCGTTGCGAAGTAGTTTTTCAGTGCCTGTTCTCGCCTGATCGAGTTGATTTTTGTAGGATCGGCTTCGGCCGATCCTACAAGGGACAGGTCCCAAGGAGACGACATTTATGAAAAAGATGCAAGCGCCGGCTGTCATGAACGACATCAACGTCACTCCCATGGTGGACGTGATGCTCGTCATGCTGATCATCTTCATGGTCATTACGCCTATGCTTCAAAAGGGCCAGACGGTGGATAAGGTAAAGACCAAGAATCCTATCCCTATGTCCGATGCGGACAAGGACGATGCAGTTTTGATTTCGGTGACCCGGAACGGTGACGTTTTTCTGGGTACCACCAAAACAACACCGGATCAGCTGCCCAACAAAGTTAAAGACATGTTGACGAACAAGCTGGACAAGATGGTGTTTATCAACAGCGATGCGCGTGCCCGTTACGAGCGCGTGGTCGACGTGGTGGACAATCTTCGGGCCGCAGGCGTGGAATCGATCGGCTTATTGACTGAGCAGGACCAAAAAGCCAAAGAGACCGCTATCGGCTTGTAGTAGTTCAACAGAACAAGGGAGAGTGTTATGGCAATGGCAATGGGGTCCGGTAGCGGACCGACTGCAAATATCAATATGACGCCGCTGATCGACGTGCTTCTTGTGCTGTTGATCATTTTCATGGTGATTACGCCTCTCACGCCAAAGGGGCTTGAGGTCAGGACCGGACTGTCGTCATCATCATTGAAAAAGACCAGTCGATGAAGCTGAACACAGAAGTGGTGACAGAGGAGAACCTCGGCCGCCGGCTGGAAGATATTTTCAAAACCCGTGCGGAGCGCGTGGTATTTGTCAAGGGCGACCCGGATCTCGATTTCATGCAGGTTGCGCGCGCGATTGATATCGCCAAGGGCGCGGGTCTGGATAAAGTCGGGCTCATGACCAAGGCCGTCGAGGAGGGCCGATGACGCTCTCGCCACGCAACGCGCTTCTTTGCGTATCCGCAGCTATCCTGTTGATCGGAGCTTCCGGTTGTGAGCGCCTGCGCGCGCGCGATCACCTCAACAAAGGTGTCCACGCGTTCAAAAGTGCCAAGTATGCGGACGCTGCCGAACATTTCCGGGAAGCCGTGGATCTCGACCCGAGCTTTTCCACTCCTCGGCTTTATCTGGCCACCGCGTACATGCAGCAGTACATCCCAGGCGCGGAGTCTCCCGAAAACAAGGA
>CAYTVP010000439.1:0-3693 GCA_964441675.1 uncultured Solibacteraceae bacterium
CCATCAAATGGATCTTACGCAAAAGCCGGTCTGTGTGTAGCAGACCGGCTGACTTTGTACAGGGGAGGTGTAGAAATAAGGTGAACGGTTGACGCGTCCGCGACTTCCGCTTGTGGCGCGCTTAGGCCGGTATTGCCTTTTGCGCGCGGAACCAACTCGCTTACATCGCCTCCGGGAAAGGTAACGACGCCCTGTTAAGCGCCTTCGCCATGATTTCCACCGCTTCCGGATCGTTTACTCCGCGTGCGGTCGCAACTTCAGCAATCAGCATTTGCCGGGCGCGTTCCAGCTGCTTCTTCTCCCGAAATGACAATGGCTTTTCCATCTGAAGGATTACCAGGCTCTTGAAAACCTGGGCAATCTCCAGCAAGCTGCCCGCCGTCATTTTGTCGGAATTTTCCTTAAACCGCCGTTTCCAGTCTTCACTACACTTGCAGGTACCACAAGCAAGGTAATCAAGGATTTTCGTGACCTCAGCAGCCCGCGTTACCTTCCGCAAGCCAATCTGATTGACATGCGAGAACGGGACCATGACGGTCATGCTGGAATAGACGAGGCGAAGAAGATAGAACCGCTCGAACTGAGTACCGAAAGAGCGCGAGCTGATGTTTTCAATGGTAGCGACCCCTTGGTTGGGATAGACCACCTTTTCGCCAATATGAAAGGTCATTCAGGGACCCTCGCTATACACTTGGTGTCGGTTGCACTTCTACTGCGTTGCTTCGAAGAGAAGGTTAAACCGCTTGAGCTGTAATGTCAACTAAAAAGTGTCCCTGGGAGTGCTTCAATTTATTGGAGAAAGTGGTCTTGGAGGCGAATACGCCTCACTGGAAATACACGTCAATGAGACCCCAATGGGACCGATTCAGTCTCAGTTGTCACCCCCGTCAAGTGTATGATTTGCAAAAGTTACATTCTTAATCTTTAATCAAAGATCGTACATATTGGAGGTTACGGCGCATGTCCCGGCCGATGGCCCCGCTGGGCGAATCCGTCTCCAAATTTGCGAATCCGACATAGTGCATTTTTATTAATTCCGACACGATCCGGTCCAGGCTAATCGGCCCCTGTCCCAGGTAGTGGGGGTTGTCCTTCAGGTGTACCTGACAGATGTTGGCCGCCCCCATCGCCGTCAATTCGGCGAGCGGATCGAATCCCGCATTCCGCAGATTTCCACAGTCGTAGTAGATCTTGACAGCGGTCGAGCGGGTCCGCTCGGCCATTTTCAGGTTGTCCGCCGCGTTCAGCGTGTTCTCCAGCCCCAAAATGACTCCCGCTTTCTCTGCCTCTGGAGCCAGTTCCCGCAGAACATCAGCCACATAGTTCTGCTCGGATTCGCTCGCGAGAGCCCCTTTTCCGAAGAAAGGAAGCAGCATCACCTTGGCCCGCAGCTGCTTCGTGATCGGAATGCCATCGGCGACCCATTTTTGACCCAGCTTGTCCGATTTCAGGTAGTTGACGTGGAGGATATCGAGGCAAGTGCCGGCAAGAGCAATCCGGCGCTTTTCCGCCTCTGCCAGGTATGCGCCCTGAACAGCGGGGTCAGCCAGCGGCAGCCTCCCCTCTTGCGGCTTGCGGCCGAGGCTGACCTCAACTCCCGCAAATCCAAGTTCCGCCGCAAGAGTCACGGCCTCCAGGTTGGACGAGAGTTTCAGGTTCCAATCCGTCACGCCAATCTGAATGCGCGATGTGGCCGCCCTGCCCAGAGCCGCGCCAGCGAAAGCTGCGAGGAGCGTACGGCGTTGCACGGGGGAAGTATATAACGCAGTTCGCTACACCGGCGGACTAGCGGTCGCGATCTGTAACAAGCTCTGTCACAGCCAGCAAAGCCTGCTGGCAGCGCGACTCCGGAAACGTTGTAATCAGCTGGCGAGCCTTGTCCGTGAAAAACTGGGCGCGCTCGCGCGCCCGATCCAGGCCCCCGCGATTGACGATGACCTCCTGGATCTTCGAAAGCGGCACGCGTGAATAGTTGCCGTCCCGGAGGACCGTCTCCACCAATTGCCGCTCTGCCGAGGTCGCCCGGTCGAGCGCGTAGATCATCGGCAACGTGACTTTGCCTTCCTGCAGGTCGTTCCCAACCGGTTTCCCAAGCACTTTTTCGCGCGCAGTGAAATCGAGCATGTCGTCGATCAGCTGAAACGCCATCCCGAGGTTCCAGCCGAATTCGCTCAGCCGTTGCTCGCTCGCGTCATCGGCTCCGCCCGCAACAGCGCCCAGGCGCGAGCAGGCTGCAAACAGGGCTGCCGTTTTGCGGTCGATCAACTCCACGTAGTCCGTCTCGGAGACGTCGATGCGGCCGATGCGCTGCAGTTGGATCAGCTCGCCCTCTACCATCATCTGAGTCAGGCTGATCAGTACATCGAGGATGTGGAAATTTCGCAGGCGCAGAGCAGCCTGGAACGCTTCCATGTACATCCAGTCGCCGGCAAGCACGCTGGTGTGATTGCCCCAGATGACATTTGCCGAGGGCCGGCCGCGCCGCGTGGCAGCGACATCGATGACGTCGTCGTGCACCAGCGTTGCCGCGTGGATCATCTCCACAACGGCGGCCAGGCTGATCGCCGCCTCGTCGGGTTCGCGGAACAGTTTGGAGACAAGCAGCAAAAGCGTCGGCCGGATGCGCTTGCCGCCGCTGGCATGAAGATACCGGCTAATTTCGGCAATCTGCTCGACGGAGCCGATATTGCGCTCGGCGATCAAGGTTTCCACCCTGGCTAGATCGCTTTTGACCAGGGAATGAATCTCGGCAGCGGTGAGCGCAGCGCCAAGGTTGCCGAATGCCATGCGGGTAATCCTCAGTGTAACGAAAACAGCCGGTTAAAATTCCCGGTTGTCACCGTATCGATTTCGGCCAATGTCACTCCCCGGAGATTGGCCAGATGCTCCGCAGTACGAACGACATAGGCCGGTTCATTGCGTTTCCCCCGGTGGGGAACCGGAGCCAGGTACGGTGCGTCCGTCTCCAGCAGAATACGGTCTTCGGGAGTCATCTTCGCCGCTTCTTGCACGTTTATGGCCTTGGGGAAAGTCACCACCCCTCCAAAGGCAAGATGAAACCCCATCGCAAGCGATCGTTCCGCTTCGCGAGGCCCTCCGGAGAAGCAATGCATAATACCCTGCCCTCGCCAATGCTCGTCGAGGATAGCGAACGTATCGTCCCAGGCTTCGCGCGTATGAATTACGACCGGCATCCGCAACTCTGACGCCAGCCGGAGATGCTCAATGAAAACGCGCTGCTGGACATCGCGCGGGGCGAAGTCGTAGTGGTAATCCAGGCCGATTTCTCCGATGCCGATAACCTTGGGATGCGCGGCCAGATCCCGAAGGCGGCTGGTCGTATCCGGGTCGAACGCAGCCGCTTCGTGCGGATGTACACCCACGGTGCCAAAGACGCCGTCGTATCGATCCAGAAGCCCGAGGGGAGCATCAATGGTCATCATTGCCGCTACGCCGGCTTCCCGGGCCCGCTGGACGATTGCATCGCGGTCGCTTTCGAACGCTTCGTCATCGAGATGACAGTGTGAGTCGATCAAGGCTATTTCAGCCGCGCGCCGACGGGAACCTCTTCGGCAAATCCGGCTAGAACGGGCGCGCCGCCTTCAAGAGATGCCGCGACAATCATTCCCTGCGATTCAAACCCGCGCAGTTTCCGCGGGGCAAGGTTCGCGACCACCACAACCTTGCGATTGA
>CAYTVP010000440.1:0-3673 GCA_964441675.1 uncultured Solibacteraceae bacterium
TGCTGGGTCGGCGGTGTCTTCCGTAGCGAAATTCTTCTCCAACGCTTCCGTATGCTGGTAGAGCTGACCGAAGGCAATACCGCCGCGCCGCCCATCTATGGTCCGGCTGCGGGAGCGCTACTCGAAGCCTACGCCTCCGCCGGCCGCACGATTACACTGCAAAACGTGCCGGAACTCGAAAAGTGACTTTGCTAGCCTGAAATTTCTCATGGCAAAACTGTCGATTCGCGACCTTGATCTGAAAGACAAACGAGTTTTTCTACGCGTGGATTTCAATGTTCCACTCGCCGGGGGTGGCACCGAAATCACCTCGGATAAACGGATTCGGGCTTCAATGCCCACCATCGAGTACGCTCTGTCGCATGGCGCGGCATTGATCCTCGCCAGCCACCTGGGCCGCCCGAAAGGCAAGCCGAACCCGGAGATGAGCCTGAAACCGGTAGCCGCTCGGTTGTCGGAGCTGCTGAACAAGCCTGTCGCGATGGCGCCCGATTGCGTCGGTCCGGAAGTGGAAAAGATGCTTCCGAAACCCGGCGAGATCCTCTTGCTCGAAAATCTCCGCTTTCACGCCGCCGAGGAGAAGAACGACAAAGATTTTGCCAGGCAGTTGGCGTCGCTCGCCGACGTATACGTCAACGATGCCTTCGGCTCGTCCCATCGTGCCCACGCTTCTACGGAAGGAATGATCGAATTCATGCCGCAGGCAGCAGCCGGCTTGCTGATGGACAAGGAATTGGAGTGGCTGGGCAAAGCGATTCAGAATCCGGACCGGCCCTGTGTTGCCCTGCTCGGCGGCGCGAAAGTTTCCGACAAAATCGAAGTGATTCAGAATTTGCTCGGTGTCGTAGACACACTCCTGATTGGCGGTGCGATGGCCTATACGTTCCTCCTCGCTAAGGGGGAGCCTGTTGGAAAATCTCTGGTCGAAAACGACAAGCTGGAACTCGCCAAACAGCTGATGGAAACCGCGGCAGACAAGCTGAAACTGCCGTCTGATCACGTGATTGCCGCGGAACTCAAAGAGGGCGCCGCGAGCGAGACAGTCACCGAGATCCCGGACGGAAAGATGGGCGTCGATATCGGCCCGGCGACAATCGACGACTACGCCAGGATTATCCGCGCCGCCAAGACCATCATTTGGAACGGCCCGATGGGCGTCTTCGAGATTCCTCCATTTGACCGCGGTACGGTATCGCTGGCGAAAGCGGTTGCGGAATCCGGCGCAGTCTCGATTGTCGGCGGCGGCGATTCGGAAAAGGCCATCAAATCCGCTGGAGTTGCTGATAAGATCACGCATGTTTCAACGGGCGGGGGAGCGTCGCTCGAGTTTCTCGGTGGTTCGGAACTCCCCGGCGTCGCCGCCCTAACCGACAAATAGGAGGACCAAACATGCGTTGTCTCATCCTGATCGGCCTGGTGTCGTTCCTTTCCGCGCCGTCGTGGGGTCAACTTTTTTCGCTGACCAAGGATCAGCTTGTGCGCCTGACGGCAAAGAACCCGTACGAGCGTTTTGAGAGCGGGCGGCCGAAAGTTCCCGATGACGTCCTCGAAAAGATGAAGGGCTTGACGTCCGAAGAGATTTGGGGTGTACTGCCGGGCGCGGGCTATCCCAATCAGTTTGAAGGCAAGTGGCAACTGCTTCACCCTGGCAAGAAACTTGTGGGCCGCGTCGTTACCGCCCAGTTCATGCCAATCCGCCCCGACATCAACGAGGTTATCGATGAACAGATGAAAACCCGGAATCCGCTTGGCGGGCCCCACCACCAGTGGGCCATCGACCAGTTGCAGCCGGGTGATGTGATCGTCGTCGACATGTTCGGCAAGGTGGACGGGGGCACGTTTGTCGGCGACAACCTCGCGACGGCGATCCATGCGCTCACCAAGGGAACAGGCATGGTGGTCGACGGTGGGATCCGCGATCTCGAAGGAATCTTTCCTCTCGACATGGCTGCCTATTTCCGTGGCGCTCATCCGTCGGCAATCCGCAGCGTGATGATGACGGGCTTCAATGTTCCCATCCGTATCGGCGATGCCACTGTCCTGCCGGGAGACATTGCCTTCGGCGATCGCGAGGGCGTCTATTTTGTCCCGCCGCACCTGATTAAGCCGATTCTCGATCGCGCCGAAGAAACACACGTTCACGACGAGTGGACCAAGGAAAAGCTTCTCAGCGGGAAATACAAATCGATCGAAGTCTACGGCTCTCCCCGGACCGAGGAGCTGAAGAAAGAATACGCCGACTACGTTAAGAAGAAGTTGGGACGCGAGCCCTCTCGCCGCGGACAGCAGAAGAAGAAGTAACGGCGCTCGCCAGCCGTACCAAGTCGCGCAGCACGTCGCGATCAGCGCCGCCACGCATCACCGGCGATGGTTTTCCAAAGCAATAGCCCTGCATCCACGAGATGCCGAACTTGCGGGCTTCCATCGCCTGCTGCGGTGTTTCAATCCCCTCGGCAATGACGCGAGCACCTACCTTTGCCGAAAGCGCAACCGCTTTGCGCAGCATCTCGCGCCGGTCCGGATCGCGACGATGCCAGAAAACCGACTTGTCGATCTTGACGTAATCGGGCCGTAGCGTTTCAATCAGGTTCAGCTCATTCGTGCCCGTTCCCAGGTCGTCGATCGCGTATGCGAATCCCCGCGAGCGAAGGTATTCACAAATCCGTTTGGTGTGCGCTGAGTCGGCATACGGGTCGTACTCCAATAATTCGAAGACGATTTCCTGCGGTGTGATTCCAGCACCTTCGATAGCTCCAAGCGTGGATTCGAGACACGGTTCCGGGTCGAACAGAGCGGAGGGGAAGAAATTGATAAAAAGCTTCGTATCCGCCCTTCGTTGGCCGGATGCCGAACGGATCGCTTTTTCCCGTGCGTACGCGTCCAGCTTCAGAATGTCGCCGCGCAGAGCGGCGGCGCTGAAAATTTCTCCACCGCTATAAAGCCGGTCGCCTTCGAGGCGGATCAAACATTCGAACGCGGGCGACACCCCGGCGTCCAGGTCGACAATCGGCTGGTAGTACACGGTGAACTGATCGTCGCGTAGAGCAACATCAAACCAGCGGCTGCGTAAGATTTCGAGGTAGGTGGGAAGGTCGGGCGCGCCGAACAATTGCGCCAGGCCACCGCTTCCGATGCGAATCATCCGCTTCTCAACAGCCGAAAGCTCTCGATCCAGGAGTTCCATGAGGGCACGCTGGTCGCGCGGACGCGGGACTGCCAGAGCAAAGAAACCATCGCCCGCGTGATGCGATTTTTTCGCACGTTCGAGAATGGATCCCAATCGCGCGCCGAGATGAGGTTGGCCGGAGTACGACACCAGTAAGGCGCCTTCTGGCGTCACGCGAAGTGTGCACAACGGACAACGATGCGTCATCACTTCCCCTATCGGCAAAGAAACGGGGAAGGTTAGTGGGCAGTACGCTACTTAGTACTATTGATCCCTGCCACCGGAACCTTAGTCCAGGATCAACGGTTTCAGTAAATGCTCAACGGTTCCAATAAATCCGGATGTTGTGGGTCGCGCGGCCTCCGGCGATGATGTCCGGCTTTCCATCGGAGTCCAGATCGGCAATCGTAAGATCTTCCGTGGCCATGCCGCCATCGTCGATTACCTGTGCGCGCACCCATTTTCCATCAGAGCCGCGCTTATAGAGGGCAACTCCAAAATTCTTCT
>CAYTVP010000441.1:0-3666 GCA_964441675.1 uncultured Solibacteraceae bacterium
CGGCCCGCGCTATGCAGTTCGGCTTGCGCTACGAATTTTAGCGAACGATGGGCTTCGTCGATCGGCCGCAGAACCTCAGATGGAGAAAAATCTTATTTCAGCTCCATCTCTGGTGCGGCTTGCTGGCCGGCACGATCTTACTGGTGGTTGGGCTCACCGGCAGCATCCTTGTGTACTATCACGAGCTGAGTGAATGGCAAGCGCCGCACGTGATCCTTGAACCCGGAAAATCACGTGTCAACCTGGATACGCTCGTCGATGCCGTTCGTTTGCAGTATCCGTCCTGGAAATTCCGATTTCTCTATTTGCCGGAACATGATCAGCAGCCGCTTCGTTTCGAGGCGCTGAGAGACGATTCGCAGCGGGCGCGGTACGTCTTCGTTCATCCGCAAACAGGAAAGATTCTCGAGCAGCACGTTGACCGTGAGAATTTTCTCAACTGGTGTTATCGGCTGCATATGTTTCTCCTCGCCGGGGACGCCGACTTTACCGTTAATGCTGTCATAGCATTGTTGGGAGTCGGGCTCACCATCACGGGCGCGATTCTCTGGTGGCCGGGAGTGAAGAGTTGGTTGCGCGCGATCAAGGTGAATCTGCGCGCCAGTTGGAAGCGCGTCAACTACGACCTTCACAGCTCTGCCGGCTTCTTCTCTGCGATATGTTTGGCTCTCGTCTTTCTCACCGGCGCTTACTTCCGGTTTCCGGAGCCCTTTGTCGCAACTGCTGTCTGGCTGACAGGCACACCGGGCTGGGAAGAAGGTCCGGTGGTTGAGGCCCAGAAGAAATCCCGGATTTCCATTGAAGAGGCTGTCCGGATTGCAGAGAATGCCATTCCTGATGCCACCACAGTGTATGTCGAAATACCAGATCAAGATGGCGGATTCTATTATGTGGGCCGCAAGCGGGAATCAGATGGTCTGGACTACGCGGGCAATGGTGTCTATATCAATCCTTACGACGGCAAGATTTTGCGTAAGGAATTGCACGCGGAGTTATACACGCCAACGCGCGAGATCCTGAACTGGATCGGTTATATTCACTTCGGTACTTTCGGCGGGCACGCGACGCGAATCCTATGGATTGTCCTCGGCATCGTGCCGGGACTCCTCTTTATTACGGGAATGTTGATGTACTGGAATCGGTCGCTCGGCAAGAAGGCGCAACGTTGGCGTCGATCACGCGTTTAGCCGGTTAGCAAATCCACAGTGCCGCCGGCGAGTTCGCTAGTGTGGTCTACAAGTCAAAGAGCGACTCATGTTTCGACGCCTCAGAATCCAAAACTTCAAGGCCTGGCGCGATAGCGGCACCATACGCCTGGCTCCCATAACGGTGTTCTTCGGCAGTAACAGCGCCGGCAAAAGCAGCTTGCTGCAATTCCTGCTGATGCTGAAGCAGACGGCGGAATCGCCGGATCGCCGGCGTGTTCTGCATCCGGGCGATCTCCATACACCCGTCGATCTCGGCACATTTCGCGACCTTGTCTACGACCATAACCTGGCGCATCGCGTACAGTTCCGGCTCGATTGGGCGGCCCCGGCGGGACGGCTTGGACCGTCGAAGGGAGACGACGTTTCATTCACCGGCAGCATAGCTTCCGACCGCAAAACGGGCCGGCTGTTTGTCGAAGAAATGCAATACGCATTGCTCGGAGGGGATGGTCATACCGAACTCGCAGCCGGTCTGCGGCTAGCGAAAGGTCAGCGAGACAAGTACCAACTTTCAAGCGCCGGGTTCCAGCCTGTGCGCAAGCCCGGCCGCATAGGGCCCGTTCCTCCTCCGGCGCGCTTCTACGGCTTTCCGGATGAAGTGTTCGCGCACTATCGGAATGCGGAGTTCTTAAGCGATTTTGTTCTGGCGCTCGAACAGCAGTTGCGCCACATCCAATACCTCGGCCCCCTGCGCAACCGTCCCGCTCGCCTGTACACCTGGGCCGGCGAAGTGCGCGATCACGTTGGCTGGACCGGCGAATGGGCCGTTGAAGCTCTGCTTGCGGCGGCGAATCGTAAGTTGAGCTTCGCTCCGAAGCAACGCCAGCGTAGCATTCCGGAAATCGTGGCCGAATGGCTCCAGCGAATGGGTCTCCTCGAACGTTTCGCGACGCGTCCGATCGCGGAGCACAGAAAAGAATATGAAGTTCTGGTCCGCGCCAGGGGAAGCCGCGAAGATGTCGCCCTGACGGACGTCGGATTTGGTGTCTCGCAGGTGCTGCCGGTTGTGGTTGAGTGCTTCTACGTGCCGGCCAACTCGACCATCATCATGGAACAACCGGAACTGCATTTGCACCCGAGCGTACAGGCTTCCCTGGCCGACCTTTTCATCGCCGCTGTTCAGGCGCGCGAGAACGGACGCAGGAGAAACCTGCAGCTGATCGTCGAGAGCCATTCCGAGCACTTCCTGCGGAGACTACAGTTGCGGATTGCCGAAGAGAAGCTGCCGTGCGAGGACTTTGCGCTCTACTTTTGCGAACCGTCCGGCAGCGAGTCCGAGATTCGCCAATTGGAGGTAGACCGGTACGGGAACATCACGAACTGGCCGAAGGATTTCTTTGGGAATGAGATGGCCGATCGCGCGGCCATGATGGACACAATCATGACCCGCCGCCTGAAGGAGTCCGGGTGAGAAAGAAAATGGCCGTCATTGACACAAATGTTCCTGTGGTCGCAAATGGCGGCGGAGACGTCGATCCGCAATGCGTTCGAGCATGTGTGAAGGCACTACTTGATCTGACCGAGCATGGCCACGTCGTGGTGGATGCGGGGCTGGAGATCATAAGCGAATATCGCCAGAACGTACGCGCTGAGGGTCAGCCCGGCGTGGGTGACGCGTTCTTCAAGTGGTTGTGGGACCACCTCTGGATGAAGGAAGTCTGTACACAGGTTTCGATCGCCAAGCATCCGGACCGGGGCTATCAGGAGTTCCCCGAGCACGATGGATTGGCGGCGTTCGATCCTTCCGACCGTAAGTTTCTGGCAGTTGCGGCCGCCCATCCGGAACATCCTCCGATTCTGCAAGCTGTAGATAGTAAGTGGTGGGGGTACCGGGAGGCATTCGCCGAATGCGGAATCGCCGTCCACTTCCTCTGCCCATCGGTAGTCAAAGCCACGTATAGGAAGAAGCTCAAGTCTCAATGACTTCCGGGTTCGTCAAGTTTCCCCACACGCCGCATCTCGCTTGGCTTGGGCAGGATAGTGTGCGCGGGGACAAGGTTCTGGATCCGGGCGAGCGCGAGGCGCTGCTTGGTGGGGAAGTGGTCGTCGAAGAGAAGGTCGATGGCGCCAACGTAGGCATATCGTTCCCCGACGGGATGCTCTCCGTTCAGAACCGCGGCGGCTTCATCAAGCAAAACGCGCACCCTCAGTTTCAGCCTTTATGGTCATGGCTCGCGGTACACCAAGGCCGCTTGCAGGATTATCTCGGAACCGGTCTCATCCTGTTCGGGGAATGGTGCTTTGCGCGCCACACCGTCGAATACACGGCGTTGCCGGACTGGTTTCTGGCCTTTGACGTTTATGACCGTGAGGCCGGGCGATTCTGGTCCACAGCGCGTCGCGATGAGCTGGCTGCCGCTATCGAGATACTCACGGTCCCGGAACTTCGGCGCGGACTCGTCACCTTGAATGAACTTGTGCGCCTTCTCGATACGGCGCAATCGACCCTGGGCAGTCC
>CAYTVP010000442.1:0-3644 GCA_964441675.1 uncultured Solibacteraceae bacterium
GTGCCGGGGGACCGGGGACCCCCGGCACGGCTTACATCCTGCTGCATCATTGTATGGGCGGTGTCGGGGGAAAGCGCGGGCTCTGGGGGTTTGTCCGCGGCGGAATGGGCGCCGTATCCAATGCCATCGCGGGCTCGGCACGAAACGCCGGAGCGCAGATCAGAACGGGCGCCAGCGTCCGCGCCATCACCATCAAGAACGGGCGGGCCCGTGGAGTGGTGCTCGACGATGGCGAAGAGATCCGCGCACGGCTTGTCGTCAGCAATCTGGACCCCAAGACGACCTTCCTGAAGCTGATCGATCGCGAAGAGCTGGATGCGGAGTTTCTGGAATCGATTCAGCGGTTCCGGTGCGAGGGCACTTCAGCCAAGATCAACGTAGCACTCAATGCACTGCCGGAGTTTCGCTGCCTTCCTGGAGCGCCCGGCCATCAGCACCGGGCCACGATGCACATCTGTCCGTCCATAGACTATGTCGAACATGCCTGGGATGACGCGAAGTACGGGCGCCCGTCGCGCTCACCGCTGCTGGAGCTGACAATCCCAACGATGTATGATCCGTCGCTTGCTCCTCCAGGCAAGCACGTCATGGGAATCTTCCTCCAATATGCGCCGTACACGCTGTCGGGTGGCGCAACATGGGACGAATTGGGCGAGCCCTTCGCCGACCGTGTGTTTGAGCTGATCGAGGAATATGCCCCCGGGTTCCGGTCGGGTGTCGAGGAACACATGTTATTGACACCTCTCGATTTAGAGCGCCGCTTTGGCCTCACCGGAGGAAATATTTTTCACGGCGAGATGAGCCTGGATCAGATGTTCGTGATGCGGCCGGTACCTGGCTGGGCCCGGTACCGGACACCCATTGAAAGCTTGTATCTCTGTGGATCGGGGGCACATCCGGGCGGCGGAGTGATGGGCGCGCCAGGACATAATTGTGCCCGTGAGATTATTGGGGGAAGATAAAGGGCGAAATTTGCAACGCGCTGGAGATTAATCGGGTCTAATCTGAGAGGGAAGGAAAAAAACAATGCGCTGGCTACACACACTAGCACTCGCGGCCGTTGTGGGGATCCCTGCTGCTGCACAAAACGTGGTTTCGGCAAAGGCTGGCTTGGTTCACTACACAGAAGGCGATGTTTTAGTGGCAGGGAAGCCGGTCGAAAAGCAGGTCGGCTTGTTCACCACCTTGAAGCCGGGCGAGTCTCTCAGTACAACTCAGGGACGCGCGGAAGTCCTGTTGGGTCCCGGCGTGTTCCTGCGCGTTGGCGAGAAGTCCACCATTAAGCTGGTTGCCAACGATCCGGTGGACACCAAGTTGGAATTGGTGGCGGGTACGATCATTATCGAGGCTGCGGAGACCGTGAAGGACAACCGCACCACGATCATCCATGAAGGGGTTTCCCTGTGGCCTAAGAAAGACGGCGTTTACACGATCGAGACCGAGCCTGAGCTGCAAGCCCGTACCTGGGACGGCGAGCTGGCGGTCGAAGAAGACGGAAAAATCACCACGGTAAAGGGCGGGCGTGTGTTCGCGATCAACACCGACGATAAGCCGGAGAAGTTCGATAAGGACAATACGGACTCGCTGTATCGATGGGCCAGCCGGCGATCCAGCTATATCGCGATGGCGAACGTTTCGGGTGCCCGGAATGCCGAGCGGTGGGGCATCACTGGAGGCGGATCCAGCTGGCTGTTTAATTCGTACCTCGGAATGTATACCTTTATGCCGTACCGCGGAATCTGGAACAGCCCCTTTGGGTGGGCTTTCTATTCACCCGCATCGGTGTGGAACGCCTACTACTATCCGCCAGTCTACGGCGGGTGGCGCGGCGGCGGCGGCTCCAGTGGACCGAGCTGGTCGCCAACCTACAATCCGAATCTTGGCTATAACACCATACCGATGCGCATGCCTTCCGGTGTCTCGATGGGCGGCGGCGGTGGAGGCGGTATTTCCGCAGCCCCCTCGGCAGCTCCCGCCAGAGGGGCAGTCGGCGGCGGCACGATCGGCCGCAGCGGCGGCGGTGGTGGTGGCGGCCGCGGACGCTAAGTCAATTCTTCAGGGTACGCTCGAAGAACTCGATCATCGTTCGGTTCAAATGATTGCGCGCGGGGCCTGAAACCCCGTGCGCTTTTTGCGGATAGATCATCATCTCAAAGGGCTTGTTCGCCTTTTGGAGCGCATCCGCCATCTGGAACGTGTTCTGGAACAGAACGTTGTCATCTCCGTAGTTGTGAATCAGTAATAGCGGTGCCTTCAGGTTGCCGGCGTATGTGATCGCCGAGCTCTCGCGATATGCCGCCTCGTTCTCTTGCGGCAACCCAAGATAGCGCTCCGTGTAGATCGTGTCGTAGTTTCGCCAGTCCACCACCGGCGCACCCGCGATACCCGCCGCAAATAAGTCCGGTTCATTCAGCAAAGAGTAAAGCGTCATATACCCTCCATAGCTCCATCCATACATGCCGATCCGTTTCGGATCCACGAAGCCAAGTTTCAGGAGATGCTCGACACCGGCTTTTTGATCCTGCAGCTCCTGCTTACCGAATCGGCGGTACAGCTTCGCTTCCCAGGCGTGCCCTCGCCCGGCCGAGCCGCGATTATCGAGCGCCCAAACGACGAAGCCCTTCTGGGCAAGAATCTGTTCCCAATTCGGCAGAACGAAGGAATTCCGGATCATCTGCGCATGAGGTCCGCCGTAGACGATCACGACAGCCGGATACTTTCTGGACGGATCAAACCCGGCAGGGCGAAGCAACCGCCCGTAAAGCGTCGCACCATCGCCCGTGCTTACGGTCACAATCTCGGACGGCAATAAATCAAAATCCGGCGCGACCGGTTGCCGGACAACGCTTGTCTCGGACCCGTCGATACGGTGAAGGGTTGTGCGGCCCGGCTCCCGGGCGCTGGAGAAGGTGTCCAGATAGAAATCACTTACCGGGCTCATGGAAATCGCATGGGTACCGGGGTTCTCCGCCAGCGCGATCTTCTCGCCGGAATCCAACGCTACGGCGTAGAGCTGGCGTTCCAACGGGCTCTTTTCCGTCGAGACATAGAAGACCTTTCCGGAGTTTTCGTCGACGCCGGAGACGCCGGTCACCTCCCATTCGCCGCTGGTGAGCTGGCGGACCTGCCTGCCATCTTTGCCGAACAAGTACAGGTGTCGGAAGCCTGTCCGCTCGCTGCTCCAGACAAACTGCTGCCTGTTACCAAGAAAGCTCAGGT
Organism: uncultured Solibacteraceae bacterium; assembly: GCA_964441675.1. Lineage (GTDB taxonomy): Bacteria > Acidobacteriota > Terriglobia > Bryobacterales > Bryobacteraceae > JAPKYZ01. Next base: position 3,220 of record CAYTVP010000442.1, read on the forward strand.
CGTCGGCCACATTGATCCAGGCATCATCGGTTTCGGTGAACAGCGTCTTCACCTCGGCCCCTGATGAGCCGATTTCGAGAAGATCCAAACGGTTCTGTACGCGGTTCAGTTTCTGAACAAACAGGACACCATCCCACGGCGCCCAATCTACCCGGGCGATCAGATAGCTGCGCGGATCGCCAAGATCGATCCATGAGGTCTTCCCGCCAACTCGTCCAATGATTCCCAACCGGACGTCGGCGTTCGGAGTGCCCGCCTTGGGATACTTTTGCGGCTCGCCAAACGCTGTGACTTCCGTCAGGTCGGTTTGGGGATAAATTCCGATGCGCGAGGTATCGAACTGCAAATATGCGATCTTGTTCGAGTCAGGCGACCACCAATAGGCAGTCCCCAGTTCCAACTCCTCCGGATATACCCAATCGAGC
>CAYTVP010000443.1:0-3642 GCA_964441675.1 uncultured Solibacteraceae bacterium
GAAATACCAACCGGCGCCTGGAGTCGTTTCGATACTCCATGTCGCTTTTTGTCGTTTATTTCGGAACGCGCAAGCAATACCCCGCAATCGCACACCATACAATTCTGTTGTCGGCTCAATACCGCCAGCTACTGGATGAAATCTTCCGCCGCAAGGCCTTGCCCGAGGATTTCTCGCTGTACCTGCACCGTCCCACTGCAACCGATCCATCCATGGCTCCGGAGGGGTGCGATGGCTGGTATGTATTGGCACCCGTGCCGAATCAACAAAGCGGTATCGACTGGACGACGGTCGCGGGACCGTTTCGCGACCGGGTGATGCACTACCTGGACCGGAACCATCTTCCCGGATTGCTCGACAACATCGTTACGGAGCGCTGGCTAACGCCACTGGATTTTGAGGAGTCGCTCGGCAGCTATCTGGGAGCCGCCTTTTCGTTCGAGCCGATCTTTCGTCAATCAGCATGGTTTCGCCCGCATAACGAAAGCGAGGACGTCAAAAATCTATTCTTCGTGGGAGCTGGTACGCACCCCGGGGCGGGCGTACCTGGTGTACTATCGTCGGCAAAGATTGCCGAAACGCTCATCCTGAATCGGATGCCAATCTGATGTGTACCGAAGAACTGTATCGCGAAGCCGCGCTGGCGACAGCAGCCGGATCGAAGAGCTTTTACTTCGCCACGCGCTTTTTTCCGCCTGACCTGGCCCGGTCGACGCATGCTGTGTATTGGTTCTGCCGGACCACCGATGATCTTGTCGACGAAGCGGAGAGCGTGGAGAAAGGGCGCGCCAATCTGGACGAATGGGAACGCGCCGTGATCGCCGCATTTCGCGGCACGGAGCCGGACCACCCCGTTCTGAAACCATTCTTTGAAGCAGTGAAGCGGCACAACATCCCGGAAGAGTATCCTTTGCAGTTGATCGCCGGCATGCGTATGGATCTCGACGGCACGCGCTACCGCACCTTCGACGAACTCCGTGTTTTCTGTTATCGCGTTGCCTCAGTTGTTGGGCTGATGATGTCCCAGGTGATCGGCTTCCGCGACCCGGCGTTCGTTGACAGCGGGCGCCACCATGCGATTGAGCTGGGAATTGCCATGCAGCTCACCAACATCCTGCGCGATATCGGACAGGATCTGGCGAAAGGACGCGTTTACCTCCCGGAGGAGGAAATGGCGCGATTTGGCTATTCCGCATTGGATCTCCGAAATCAAGTCTACGATGACCGTTTCTCGGCGTTAATGCATTTTCAGATCGCCCGCGCGCGTTCGTTCTACCGGAGTGCGGAACCCGGAATTGCTTTGCTCGATCCTCGCGGGAGCTTCGCCGTGCGCGTAGCCAGCGATGTTTATAGCGGCATTCTCACCGTGATCGAGAAGAACGACTACGATGTCTTTCGCACCCGTGCGGTTGTTCCGGCGCCCCGCAAATACTGGCTGGCGGTACGATCGATGGCCATACCGGTGCTGCGGCACTACGGAAGGATCGCGGCCGGCCGTCTGTGAGAATTCGCGAAGCCTCCCTTGTTTCCCTGATAGTGGCCGCGATTAATTACGCGGGCTTCTATTTGTTCGGCTGGCCGCTGCTGATCAATGAGATCGCCGAATGGATCATGGCACACACGCCGAACGCCTGGTCGATCGGCATCCTGGAATCGCTCGGGGATTGGGCAAAACCATTCGCCATGACCGGCGGCCTGGCAGTGCTCGGAACTGCGATCTGGCTGGTTCTCACTGTCGCGCGCGCGCCGAAGTTCACCGGCGGACGGCGGCAGTTTCTAACCGCTGCGCTAATGGCGGGTGGAACGGCCGGGGTGGCTCTAGAAAGCTATCTACGAAATCGTATCCTTGCGAAGCGCTCCGATACGACGATGGACCTTCGGCGGTTTTCGCCCCCTCCGGATTCATTTGCTCCGGGGCTAGCGCGGCCGAACGTCAACACCATCGAGCAGTTCTATGTCATGTCGAAGAATACGGTCGATCCGGTGCTCGATCCGGATCGCTGGCGGCTGAAGATTACTGTCAGCGGGCGAATCATCCGCGAGCTTACTTTTCGCGACCTTCTGTCAGTTCCCCTTCATGACCGGTATCAGACTCTGCGCTGCATCTCAAATACATTGAAGAGCGACTTGATGAGCACGGCATACTGGACAGGCATACGTCTCGAACAATTGATCGCCCGTCGCGATCTGCCGGAAGGGATGCGTGAGATGGCAGTAATCGGAGCCGACGGCCATAGCGATTCGTTCGCCGTGGACTATGCCTGGTCGCCCGAGCCATTGTTCGCCATTGGCATGAATGGTAGGACGCTGAACCGCCAGCATGGCTATCCCCTGCGCCTGCTGGCTCCGCGATACTACGGTTTGAAGCACGTCAAATGGATCTCTGAGATTGCTTTTGTGGACGAATCGTATACCGGCACATGGCCGAAGTTGGGATATACGAAGGAGCCGGTAATCCACACTTGTTCCTTTATCGATCGAATCCGGCGGGAAGGTACCCGTATCATTGCCGCGGGAGCTTCGTTTTCCGGCCACGGCGCAATTCATCAAGTGCAGGTGCGGGCGGGACGCAACCCATGGGTGTCCGCGATTCTGGACACGCCGCTCTCTGACTATTCGCTCACCCGCTGGCGCGTCGAGGTCGATTCGCCACCCGGCGCGGACGTTCTCGAAGCCCGCGCAATGGACTCCACCGGATCCTGGCAAGCCGATCGCGAGAGCCCGATCTTTCCCGACGGAGTCGCCGGGCCGTCCATCCGCAGGATTCCGTCTTGAGCCTGCTTGCTGCCGCGCTTGTGACTGCCGGGATGATCTTATTCTTCCTAAAGTCGAGGCACAACTTTCTGGCGTTGCCCGAGCTTCCGGCAATCGAGTCAGACGATCTGCTAGAGGACGTCATCATCATCATTCCCGCGCGGAACGAAGAGGACAACATCGCCCGCGCCATATCGAGTTTTCCGCGGGACCGGGTAGTGGTAGTGGATGACGAATCGTCTGATCGCACTGCTGCCATTGCGCGCGAGAACGGCGCCACAGTGCTGCCGTCCCCGCGGTTGTCCGGAGAGCAGAAGGGCAAACCGATGGCTTGTGCCGCCGGCGCTCAGGCGACTGCCAGCGAATGGATTCTATTTGTCGATGCCGACACCTGGTATGCGCCCCGCTTTCTTTCGTCGCTCGTTGTGTACGCCGCGAATGAAGGTTTAGACGCCGTCTCGGTCTTTCCGCGGCAGATCACAGGCTCGCTGTTCGAGAAGATTCTTCTGCCCTATGCGTTTGCTCTTTACTTTTGCGGTGTTGATTCGCGTAGAATCAACGATCCCAGGTCGCCGCATGCACTAGCCAACGGCCAGTGCCTTTTGTTCCAACGTGGTTTCTACGACTTCATCGGCGGCCACAGCGCAGTGGCCACCAGCGTAATCGAGGACGCTAATCTCGCCTCACTAATCAAGCGGCACCGGGGAAGAATTCGAGTAGTACGTTCCGACAACCTGGCGTTCGCGCATATGTACACCGGTCTTGGAGAGATCTGGCGAGGGTTCACCAAAAATTCCTTCCGGTTCCTCCTGGCCGAGCCCGGAACCGGATGGCAAGTTGTGCTCGCCTCGATCTTCGCCACAAGCTGGCTGCCCGCGCTCATCTGGC
>CAYTVP010000444.1:0-3640 GCA_964441675.1 uncultured Solibacteraceae bacterium
GGATTTCCGATCCGAAGAACTCGCTGACGTGGCGCTCGATCGTGAATCGCGTCTGGCACTATCACTTCGGCTCGGGGATCGTCGATACACCCAACGACTTCGGCAGGATGGGGTCGAAGCCGTCTCACCCGGAGCTTCTCGATTGGCTGGCTGTCTGGTTCCGCGACGAGGCACAGGGATCGTTGAAGAAGTTACACCGGCTGATTCTCACCAGCTCGGTGTACCGGCAGGCATCGACGCATCGGGGCGACGCAGCCGCTGCCGATTCCGATAACAAGCTGTTGTGGCGGATGAACCGGACGCGCATGGATGCTGAGGCCATTCGGGACGCTACGCTCGCCGTCGCCGGAAAACTGGATCTCACGATGGGCGGCCCTGGCGTACAGATGTTCTTCTTCAAGAATGACCATTCGCCCGTATACGACTATTCGCGCTTCGATCCGGATGACCCGGGCGCATACCGTCGCAGCATCTACCGTTTCATCGTTCGCAGCGTGCCGGATCCTTTTATGGAGCGGCTGGATTGCCCTGATCCGTCCGTGCAGACGCCAAAGCGATCCACAACACTGACGGCAATTCAGGCGTTGGCGATGCTGAATAATCCGTTCATGATCCGCATGTCGCAACACTTCGCCGAACGGATTCAGGCGACGGACTCCGACCTTTCGCAGCAGATTACCACCGCATCGCAGCTCCTGTTCGGGCGTGATCCCAATGCGGAGGAGCTTCATCTCTATCGTGGATATGCGGAACGCCACGGCCTGACGAATCTGTGCCGCATGCTGCTGAACGCGAATGAATTTCTCTTCTTGGATTGAGCGATTTGGATTGAGCGACTAACCAATGGATAGACGAACTTTTCTCTGGAACTGGGGCGGCGGTCTGGGCGGCATTGCGCTCGCGCAGATGTTGGGCCGGCAATCCCTTTTGGCAAGCGAGGGTGTAAAGCCCCGTCCGGAGTGGAACGGCGGAATCCATCACAGGGCAAAAGCCAAACGCGTTATTCAGCTCTTCATGTCTGGCGCGGCCAGCCAGTGCGATACGTTCGACTACAAACCACTATTGATCCGCGAATCCGGAAAGCAATGGGACCCGGGCGAGAAGGTGGAACTATTTCAAAGCAATCCCGGCGTTGTCATGCCCAGCCCCTGGGAATGGAAACAGTACGGGCAAAGCGGTAAATGGGTCAGTACTCTACTTCCCCACACCGCGGCTTGCGTGGATGATATGGCCTTCGTCATGTCGCTGATGTCTAAATCGAATGTGCACGGGCCGGGTACGTTCATGCAGAATACCGGGTTCATCCTTCCCGGCTTCCCAAGCGCTGGTGCCTGGATTTCCTATGCTCTCGGCAGCATGAACGACAACCTGCCCGCCTTTGTGGTGCTGCCGGATCGCCGCGGCGTTCCGCCAAACGGACCGGCAAACTGGTCTACCGGTTTCCTGCCCGCCGCGCATCAGGCGACAACCATCGCGGTCGGAACCGCCGATCCTATTCGGGACTTGCATCCTCCTTCGTCGGCCGCCTTCATTAATAAGCAAAGCGAGAAGGACGGTCTGGATCTGCTCGAAACGATCAACCGGCAGCATCAGGCCACCCGGCAGGGCGACTCACGGCTGGACGCCCGGATTGCCTCCTACGAAATGGCCGCCCGGCTTCAGCTGAGCGCGCCAGAAGTGCTGGCCATCGAGAGCGAGTCGGAAGCAACACGCCGGCTCTATGGACTCGATCGCGAGATCACTGCCGATATGGGACATCGCTGCCTGGTCGCCCGGCGCTTGATCGAACGAGGTGTTCGTTTCGTTCAGGTTTGGAGCGGAGCGGACAACGGATTTCCGCGGCGCAACTGGGACAGCCACGAAAATCTGGCGAAGGATCATGGCGAGTTGGGAACAGCCATAGACCAACCGATTGCCGCCCTGATTACCGATCTCAAGTCACGCGGGCTGCTCGAAGACACAATCGTTCATTGGACAACAGAGTTTGGCCGCATGCCCTGCAGCCAGGGAAGCAAGGGGCGCGATCATAATCCGTTCGGATTCGCCAACTGGCTGGCCGGGGGCGGCATCAAGGGCGGCGTCACCTACGGCGCTACGGACGACTGGTCGTACAAAGCGGTCGAGAATCCGATTTACTGCTACGACATCCACGCCACAATGCTGCACCTTCTGGGGATCGATCATACGCGGCTTACGTATCGCAACAATGGAATCGATCGGCGGCTGACCGATGTGCATGGGGAATTGATCCCGGCCATCATGGCTTAACTCAACCGGCCAGCATGGCTTAACTCAAACCGCGGCGCGAAGGGCGCGGCGCTGCGCCTCGAGAAGGACCTCTTCCACCGCCGGGGCCACTCGCGACACCGGCCCGGTTTCATATCCTCCTTCCGAGTACGCCTTCGCCGTGCCAATGTACATTGGTCCATAGTCGCCATACGCCGCCATGGCCACCATCCGGTTCGGGAGCTCTTTCTGAGCCGCCAACTGATATTCGACAAACAGTTCGCCCGGCATATGTAGGATGGACACCGGCCCGAGGTCGAGCGCAGTGATCGGAATTCGCCGGCCTTGCTTCGATAAGCGAAGCCATGCCAGGTACCGGGCCGCATTCGCGCGGGGCCGCGGCTCGAGCGACGTGTTCGCGACTTCCGCGGCGACAGTTTCCTCGGAGAACTCGCGTCCTTCCCGCAGTGGCAAGGCGACCGGGACACTGGTCCAGGAAATCTGGTCCAGCTTCTCCTTTTTCTCCTCAGAACGGCAGCGCTGCATGGCATCCGCCAGCCGTTTCGCCAAAACCTGGCGATTCGCAGGATCGCCGTTGTTGTATTTCCCGGCCCCGATGTTTCCGGCAGCTCCAGTGAAGTACACGGAAAATTCCCGCTGCATTGCCCGAGCGGCTCCCGGAAAATCGGCGCTGACGGCGCCCTTTCCGTAATGGCTCATGGGATGGGTTGCATAGTAATAGAGCGTTGCAATCCGGCGATCGCCATCCCAGAAGCTAACGGACTTCATCAGCGGATCGATAACGCCTTCCGGAGCATCGCATGCAGGAGAATTGCGGCAGGCGGTGTATCGCACGAACTCCACTTTTCCGTCCGAGCCGAGGATGCGACGGTTCGAAGCAACACGCTCGACAGCAGCTTGGCCGGCGGAGATATGAGAGACGCTCTGCGCCTTTGCGGCCCGGACAGCCGCGGCAACGGTTTCGAGAGCGCTCCGCGCGTAGTCGGACGATTGCAGCACGCCGTCTATTCCCAGCAAATCCGCTGCGGAAAAATCCTCGCCCGGCGCGTCGTGCTGGTGAACCGTGTGGATCGCGACGCGATCCGGCACCGTTTTCGCGGCGCGTGCCAAGGCCGCCTTCCATCGATCCTGGCTCAGATTGCCGACGCCGAGCCAATCGAGCGCGCAGAGAACAATTGGCTGCTGGCCGGCAGGATAAAGAACAACGCCACGTGCTTTCAGAGGATCGTCTACACTTGCGGCCGGCATCACCAAGCCGAGACACAGAGCGGTGCCTCGCGGGGCCGTAATATCGGCCTCAAACGTTGCCATCCGGGCACGATTCTGTAGGGCGAGAGAGAGGAAAGCGCGGCGCCGCATAGGTATTCATCGTATCTTCCGCGCACCGGGCATC
>CAYTVP010000445.1:0-3621 GCA_964441675.1 uncultured Solibacteraceae bacterium
CGATCCGAGTAGAGTGCCTGGTCCCATAGAAAAAGGTCCTCCACCGTTGAGTACAGAGCACCAGCGGCGAAAGGGATTGACATGTCATAGAAACGAGCGTTTCTTAATCCCTCTGACGAGCGCTCGTATCCCGAGGCGCGGTTCGCCAATATCGTCTCAGAGCGCGCGTAGCCGGAATCTTTCATCTTGAGGGGTTCGAAGATTCGTTCGCTCAGGAGATGCTCGTAGGTTTTACCTGAGACTTGTTCGAGAATCGCACCTAACAGGAAATAACCGGAGTTGCTGTAGCTGAACTGCGCGCCGGGTTCAAACTTTAGATCCCCGCTGCAATGGAATTCTGCAAACTCCTGCACGCTGTAATGGCGCCGGCTGTCGGGGCCTTCAAGAAATCCAGGCGCTTCGATGAAGTTCGGAATGCCGGAGGTATGTGTCAATAAGTGATGCAGCGTGACGCGCTGACCTGTGTCTTTCCTGTAGTACGGCAGGTAGTCGGAAAGCCGACCGTCGAGCTTTAGCTGCCCCTCGCCGATAAACTGCAGAACCAGAAGAGACGTGAACTGCTTTGTAATTGATCCGATCTGGAATTTGGTTTGCGGCCCATTCGGGACCTTCCACTCAAGGTTGGCGAAACCAAAGCCACGCTTATAGACGAGATGGCCGTTCCTGGCGACTAACACAGAGCCGCTAAATTCCCCGGCCTCGTGGCGAGCCAACATCACGCGTTCGATCGTTGCGCCCAGATCAGCGCCCGAAGATATATGTGCGATCGCGATCAGCAGCGCAACTCTGGACAACATATTTGCTGGCCGAATCGGACGCTGACCCATGATCGAGAGTCTACCAACGGTGCGTCAAGTGAATAGATCCTTGCTGACGGCGTAAGCCTTTAATTGATCCAATTTACGTATAGTTGCCAAGCGCCACAAACTGGCGGGTTGCCCGTGCGCCCGCAGATCCGTGTTTGGGATAATATTTCGAAGATGAAGACTGCTGCCTGCCTGTTTACTGTAATCTGGATCGCCCAGTCTCTTTTTGCCCAAGTGAAGCTTGGTAACCCGGAGATGGCGGGTGAGCCGCTAACCGTAGCAACTGTTCTGAAGGACGCCGAGCAACATGACGGCAAGAACGTAAAAGTAAAGGGCAAGATTACGGAAGTGTGCCAGATGATGGGCTGCTGGATTCAATTGGTAGATCCGGAAAGCAAACAGGGTCTGCGAGTTAAAGTCGTGGACGGCGAGATTATCTTTCCGAAGGATTCGCCCGGCAAGATGGCAATTGCTGAGGGCAAATTGAAGAAAATCGTGTATTCGAAGGAGCAAGTGATCGCGGCAGCACGCCATGAAGCCGAAGAACAAGGGCGAAAGTTCGACCCTTCGACAATCACCGATGGCAGGACCTTCTACATGATTCAGGGTACCGGGGCCGTTCTGCTCGACTAGACCAGTTGCCTGGACGGTTGATACACTGACGGCATTCCGAGGTTAGATCGTAAGGAGTTAATCAGAAGATGAGAAGTGTTGTGTTCGCGCTGGCTTTAGCCGCGCTCGCGAGCATCTCGGCCTCGGCCCAGATCAAGGTTGGCGTTGTTGATTTCCAGAGAGCAGTACTGGGAACGGCCGATATTAAGAAGGCGCAAGCCGATCTCGAACAGAAGTTCAAGCCCCGCCAGGACGCCATGCGCAAGCTTGAAACAGAACTGCAGCAGCTACAGCAGGAAATGCAGGCAATGCAAGGTAAACTGACACCCCAGGCGGAAAATGACAAGCGCATCCAGGGTCAACGCAAAGAGCGTGAATATCAGCGCCTGGGCGAAGATCTGCAGGCCGACGTGGAACGCGAACGTAATGACGTTCTGCAACGCGCTGGACGGCAGTTGCGCGAAATCGTAACAAAGGTGGCGAATGAAAAGGCGCTGGACGTCGTCATCGATTCGGCGAACACTCTTTTCTTCAAGGACACCTTCGATATTACGAACGATGTCATCGCCGCCTACGATAAGGCGTATCCTCCACAGTAGGAGGCGATCACCTGAATGTCCACTCTTCTGGGAGAGTACGACGCCGGAGGAGCGCACCGCGAGAAGTGGATAAAGTACGCAATTCTTGGCGGCGTCGCAGCCATTTTGATCGGCTTCAGTCTGTACTTTGGCCTTCGCAATTTTTCAAAGCGGCAGAAGCTGGACGCCTTCATCGAGCACCTGCAGAAGAAGGACTATCGCCCGGCATATGCGCTGTGGGGATGCTCCGATGAGACGCCTTGCCGGGATTACAGCTTTGAAAAATTCATGAATGACTGGGGGCCGGAATCTCCCGCCGCCGATGCCCAAAGTGCCCAAGTCATAAACAAAGCCACCTGTGGGACCGTTTTCAGTCCAACCGGAATTCTGCGTGTCTACCGCTTTGCTCCGGATTACGATGTCTCGCTCTGGGTAGATAGCGGGGACGGCAACATCGGTTTTGCACCGGTCATCGGCCGTATGCAGTGTACGGTGCTCCCATAGAACGCGCCGGCCCCCGGCCGGTTTCTCTTTCTCAAACCGGCGGCAGCGACAGCAGCCATTTCACCATCGTTTCCATCTGTGCCGGCGGTAATCGGTAGGGCGGCATGCTGGTCCCGGGAGAAAACTTCTGCGGATCCAGGAAATGTCCTTCCAGCCACGTCGCGTCCTTACGCATAAACACTCCGTTCAATTCTGGAGCGGTCTTGCCGCCTTGTCCATTGACAACGTGGCATGCGGCGCAAGCCAGCTTGTTGTAAAGCTTCGCCGCTTCAATCGCATACGTTGGCGCGCCCGATGTCATTCTTGCCAGTTCCCTGGGCGCGACAGTCTGCCAGGGCTCAACCAAGGTTGCATCGAACGGGGTGGTAGGCGGAGTCGAAGCTACCGCGGCATACGTCAGGGATCCCCATCCAAGCGCCGCCAATCCCACGAGTGCGGCGGCAAATCCGCGCCGCCGGACCTCCACCAACTTGGACCGGTCGATGAAAGGGACAAGGAACAGAAGCAGGACGGCCACCGTCGGAAGAATGACAGTACCGAAAACCTCCAGCGGTCCCTCGAAAAACTTCAGCATCTGGAACAGAAACAGGAAGTACCAATCCGGCCGCGGAATATAGTGGATGTCGGTTGGATTCGCCATCTGTTCAAGAGGTACCCGAACCGCAACTGCCATGATGTAGAGCAATACAAACGAAATAAAGATCGCGATCGTATCCTTGAAGACCTGTTGAGGATAAAACTTCTTTTTCGGCTGACCTTCATCGGAAGGAAGCGGCGCCACGCCATGCTTGCGGACCAGCATCAGGTGAAGGGCGATCAGCGCGACAGTGGCCAGCGGCAGCAGCACGACGTGAATCGAGTAGAAGCGGGCGAAGGTCACGGCGCCAACGGTCCCAGCAGGAGCACCCATCAACTGCTGGGCGTATTGACCAAGCAGCGGAGCCGAGCCGGCAATCTGCGTGGCCACAACCGTGCCCCAGTAGGCGCGATTGTCCCAGGGCAGCAAATACCCGGTAAGCCCGTAGCCCATTGTCAGAAGCAGAAGTACCACGCCGACAATCCAGGTGGCTTCGCGCGGCTTCTTGTATGCCCCCCACAGGAATACCTGGACCATATGCAGC
>CAYTVP010000446.1:0-3619 GCA_964441675.1 uncultured Solibacteraceae bacterium
GTTGCCGTGAGACAGGAGTTGCCGTACCAGCCGGGCACGCTTGTCCGGCCCCGTATCGGTAACAAACTCGTTCATTTGTTCGGGGGAGGGCGTCAGCCCCCATAGATCGAGATACGCGCGCCGCGCGAATACGGCATCGGATACGGAAGTTGCCGCGACTTGATTGGCTTCACGGTACTTGCGGAAAATTTCCGAAGCGGATTCTGCCGGCGCTGTCAGCTCAAGAGGCGGATCCCAGCGGCGTTTCGCCGGTGGAGCACTCGGCTCCGGCCGTGCGCCCTGGTCTATCCAAGTGCGCAGGATCGCCACTTCCTTCTCATTCAAGGGCGGACCGCCGGGAGGCATAGCAGGTTGGATGTCTCCCGTCACGCGATGCACCAGCATGCTTTCACCGGCAGCTCCCGGTGTAACAACTGCCCCGCTACGGCCGCCGGCGAGCACGTTCTCGTAATCGTTCAGCGAAAGACCACCCGAACGCTTATCGCCGCCATGGCAGGCGAAGCAGCGCGAGGCAAGTACAGGCTGTATATCTTTTTCGAAGTCAACCGGCTGGGGCTGCGCGGAGGCAACGCCGGCCAACAGTGCCAATGCGAGCCATTTCATTGCTTCTTCCATTGTATCGGCTTAACCGAAGCCAGGCAGGTATCGAAAAGGACGGGGACAGAGGCCGCAGGCGGCTTGACGCAGGAAAACAGACTCGATATTGTGCTTCCCACGGTTAGGAGGGATCTATGCGTTCTGTGCGTTCTGTATCATTTGCCTTTGTTGCGGCGGTGCTCACCGCTCCGTGCTCGCTCGCTCAATCCACATTTGCCACGCTAACCGGCAATGTCACCGATGCCAGCGGCGCCGCGGTTCCCAATGCGAAGGTGGAGGCGACCAAGATCGAGACAAACTTCCGATATGAAGCCGTCTCGAACAATGAAGGACAGTACACGGTGGCGAATCTCCCGGAGGGCACGTATCGCCTGCGCGCCTCGTCGCAAGGATTTCAGGATTTTCAAGTCGACAACATCATTCTGGCGGGGCGGGATGTGCGTCGTGTGGATATATCGCTGACAGTCGGTACTCTCGGGACTGTAATCGAGGTCCAGGGCGGCGCAACGCTGATTGAGACAGAAACTGCGCGCATTGCCGACGCAAAGGACCGCGAGGTGCTGCGAGCGCTGCCGCTGACTCTCCGGCGGGCGTGGGACTACTTCACCATGACGCCGACGGTTGACCGAACAAATTCGTGGCACATTTCGATTGGCGGTACGCGAAATAATCAATCGATCGCGGCCATCGACGGCACACCGATCAACGATGCGGGCGGCGGAACCGGTATCGGTCCGCTACTCGACAAGACGGAGTCCGTACAGGAGCTGCGGATCGACATGGCGCAGGGCTCAGCCGAGCAGATGACGCCTGGACAAGTGACGATGATCTCGCGGGCGGGTTCAAACGATTTTCATGGCGCTGTGTCTGACTACTATTCGACAGACGCGTTCCGGGCGCGCGATCCGTTCCAGAACACGCGAGCCACCGGCCGCAATCACACCTTCACCGCGTCCGCCGGTGGGCCGATTTGGATTCCGAAGATCTACGACGGGCGAAACCGGTCATTCTTCTTTTACACGCTCGAAGCAGGGTTCGGGTCGAAGGGCGTTACCAACTTCGTGAATGGCGTGCCGCTTGAGGCATGGCGTGGCGGCGATTTCTCTGGCCTGGGCGCCAACATTGCCGATCCATTCAATAACAACACGCCATTTCCAAACAACCGGATTCCGGAATCGCGTATTAACGGTACAGCAAACCAGATACAGCAAGCGTTCTACCCGCTCCCGAACTTCGGCGATCCGAATGTTTTTTCCAACTCGAATTATCGGACCCAGCGGCAGGCTTTTCGATTCTGGCAGCCCACCACGACGATCCGTGTCGATCAGAAAATCAACGATCGGGTATTCGTGTATGGCCGGTGGACGGCAGTGCGCTGGAACATTCCGAACTGGGAAACGAACATGGCGCCTGTGCCCGAACCGTTTGCAAGAACGCGGAATATGGATGCCCTTACAGGATCCTATTCGCATACGATCAGCCAGTCGCTGATCAGTGAGTTTCGTTACGGCTTCGCCCGCCAGGATTTCCCACAGAATCCGGGGATCAGCGGCAACGAGGTCGTCGACCAATTGGGCTTGCAGGGATTAGTGCCGAACTTGCCGGATGTGGGAGGCGTCCATCGTGTGACGTTTGCCGGTCTGGGCATGACGCCGCTGCAGGTAGTGACAGACTCCTGTTTGCCCTGCGGACGGCACCGAAATCACAACTTTACCGAAAACATCTCCTGGTTTCGTGGCTCTCACGCGCTGAAGATGGGATTCTATGGCTCCTACCTGGTGAACTCCGAACAGCGGCAAAGCAACAACCTGTTCGGCAATACAGAGTACAGCAATCGATTCTCAGGACATCCTTATGCCGACTTTCTGCTGGGAATTCCGTCGACGATGCGCCGCGCGTACCCGGCGGTTCTGCGCGATAACCGGCGCTGGGATTATTCGTTGTACTTCACGGATGAATGGAAGCTTTCGCCGAAACTCACGCTGACCATGGGCTTGCGGTGGGACATCCATACGCCGTGGACGGAGGCCAGCGGACTAATGGCGATCTTCGATCCATCGCAGGGTCAACTGGTGGTTCCGGATGGGTCATTGGATAAAGTGAGCCCATTGCTGCCCCAGTCCTACATTCCAGTAGTGGGCGCGTCGGCGGCAGGGCGATCGCAGTCTCTGGTTGCGACAGATTGGAACAACCTGGCCCCGCGCTTCGGATTCGCGTGGCGGCCGGTCGGCAACGCGACGGTGATCCGCGGCGGGATTGGTCTTTATTACGACACGGCCCCCTGGCAGCCCTCGTCGGCAGGCGCTCCCTTCGTACTGAACGAACCGGACTTCACCAATCCCGAGAGTTCGCCTCTCGTGCTGCCTACTGTGTTTCCGACGGGCGCCGGCGGTCCCAGTTCATTTAACCTGCCGAACGGTATCCGAAACGATTTACGCATTCCCTTTTCGATGCAGTACAGCATGACAGTCGAGCATCAGCGCTGGAACACCGGATTCCGGCTGGGATACATCGGGACCAACACCCGCCAGGGTATTTACCGGTACAACATCAACCAGCCGATCGCGGACGCGCGTTTGTTTGTCAATAAACCAAGAATGTTTCCGCAATATCCGGAGATTCTGTACACCGACAATGGAGCGGGTCATCAGTATCACGGCCTGACGTTTGAAGTAGAGCGCAGGATGCGCGGCGGGCTGCACTTCCAGACCTACTTTGTTTATGCCCGCGATATCGGCGATCTGGAGCGCGGCGATCAGCCGGAGGATGCATACAACCGCCATCGCGAGCGAGCCGTTTGGGAACGCTTCGGCCCGCGGCGGCTGTCCGGAAACGTGATCTATGAGCTGCCCTACGGAAAGGGCCGGCATTGGGGCAGTCAGGCGCACTGGCTATCGAATGGGATATTCGGCGGATGGAATGTTTCCGGTATCTTCGCTCTGGAAGCCGGCCGATTCCTGACTCCTCTATATAATGGGCCGGACCCGACCGGGACACGCTTTACGACGAGCGCCAGCAGGCC
>CAYTVP010000447.1:0-3609 GCA_964441675.1 uncultured Solibacteraceae bacterium
TTCTGGAGAAGTCCAAGGAGCGATTGAAAGGAGATTTGTGGTTGATTTGCGATGGACCGCAGCATCCGGCGCGCGCGCAGCGCCTGGGATTCGGCGCCCGGGGAGTCGTGGGTTTGGATCTGGCGGTATTTGGGCCCCGGCGCGGGCTGCATAGCGGCCACTATGGCAACTGGGCCCGCAATCCGGCGATGGAGCTTTCCCGGCTGCTGGCTTCGATGACGGACGGCGAGGGGCGTGTTCTTGTGGACCGGTTCTATGACGATGTTGCGCCGCTCAGCGCCTCGGAAGAAGCCGCGATCCGCGCGCTGCCGGAAACCGGCGATCCGCTGCGGAAGGATTTACTGCTAGGTTCGACGCTGCCTTTCGGAGGCCAACTGAAAGAGAGCATTTTTCAACCATCGCTAAATATCCGCGGTATCGAAAGCGGCGGAGTGTTGTCCAAGGCGACAAATGAAGTTCCCTCGGTTGCCCGTGCGTCAATCGATCTCCGCCTGGTGAAAGGCAACGACGGACGCCGCCAGGCGGACAAAGTGATTGCGCACATTCGCCGGCAGGGATTTTTTGTTGTCGAAGACCGCGATCCGACGGCAGAGGAGCGCTTGTCCCACGCCAAGGCCGCGCGTGTTGATGTCAAGCTCAGCTATAACGCGTTCCGCACTCCCCTGGACTTGCCGGCTGCGCAGGAAGTGATTCGAGTTGCCCAAAGCGTCCGCACGCCGGTATACCTGGAGCCGTCCGGTGGCGGAAGCCTTCCCCTGATCATCTTCGAGGAGGTCACCCAGACGCCCTTGATCCAGGTGCCCATTTCGAACCACGACGATAACCAGCACACTCACAACGAGAATCTGCGCATCGGCAATCTTTGGGATGGCATTGAACTGCTGGCCGCGCTGCTTGCGATGTAGTTTAGAGCTGGTAGAGCATCCAATACACGATCACTCCGGTAACACTGACGTAGAGCCAGATCGGGAGTGTAACCCTGGCGATCTTCCGATGCGCGTCAAACCGGCGCCGAACCGCGCGGAACAGCGTAATCGAGGCAAGAAATGGAACCAGTGCCGCCAAAATAACGTGCGAAACAAGGATGACAAGGTAGAACGGGCGCGCCGGACCTTCGTAGCGGACAGATCCGACATTTGCGTGATAGATGACGTAGCTGATGAGAAACAGAATGGACACGCCGAAGGCGGCCAGCATCGTTCGCTGGTGTGCTTTCCGGCGGCCCGCGCGTATGAAGCGATAGCCCACGATCAGTAATACGGCGGCCGTCGCGTTCAGAATTGCGTTCAGCGTAGGGAGATCGCGAACGGTCATTCCGCGCGAAGCAGCGCTGCGTCTGCGGTAATTTTGGCGACGGTATCCGGTTCGTCTGAATGGTAGAAGCCGCGGATCCGCGAATCCTTGTCGATCAGGATCAGCCGCGTCGAGTGGCCGAGCGGACTGCCCATATCACCCAACTTGAACGATTCCTGCCGGATCGAGGCGAGACGGTCGCGCTCCCCTGTCAAAAACGCCCAGCGGTTCAGGTCCGCGTGATACCGGCGGGCATACGCCGCAAGTGTCGCAGGGGTGTCGTTGTCGGGATCCACAGTGAAGCTCACTAAGCGCAGCGCGGAGTCCGCTTCCTGAAGCTGCGTCATCAGCGTGGACATACGAGGGCAAGGCCCTGTGCAGTCGGTAAAGATGAAGTCAGCTACCCAGACCCTTCCCTTCAATTCCTCGCTCGAGAACACGTTGCCATCCTGGTTATAGAGTGCGAAGGACGGAACTGCGTAATAGTCAGGTAGCGTCCTCGCCGGCGTTTGGGTACATCCGCTGAGGAGCGCGATATAGAGCAGGGGAAGGTATGCCACCGAGGCCAGCAGTACGCTGCGCGCCGCCGGGGCGGTGCGGTTAGACTGAACGCGGAATGAGGATCGCAGAAAGTAGGCGCCCAATAGGAGCGCGGCAACCAGATACAGCTTCCCGGCCATCGAGAGGGCGACCGGCAAAAGACTAATGGGAATCAGCAGTGCCGTGCACCAGAAAATACGCCGCGCCGTCGATTCGCCATCCGGCTCAACAACGGGCAGCATCCGAATCCCGGCACGCGCGTAGTCTTCGCGATACATCCACGCAATCGCGTAGAAGTGCGGAAACTGCCAGAGGAAGAGGATCAAAAATAATGCCCACGCTTCAAGCGTCAGCGTTCCAGCCGAAGCCGCATATCCGATCAATGGCGGCATGGCTCCGGGGACCGCTCCGATCGTGGTCGAATGCGGTGAAATACGCTTCAACGGCGTGTAGATCAACAGATAGGTCCCGAGCGTGAAGAGCCCCAGCAGCGCGGTCAGCAGGTTTGCCCCCAGCCACAACTCCACAAAACCGGCGACCGAGAGCGCGACGCCAAACCAGAATGCTCGTGGCGCGGTGATCTGCCCCGACGGTAGTGGCCGCTGCCGCGTGCGCGCCATCCGGGCATCGGCATCCCGCTCGTACCACTGATTCAGCGCGGCAGTTCCCGAGGCAATCAGTCCGGTGCCGAGAGTGACATGGAGGAGCACGAGCCAATCGAAGTTTCCGTCCAGGCCAAAGAAATAGCCGACGGCCATACTCATCAGGATTAGCCAGGTGATCCGAGGTTTGGTGAGCTCGATGTAGGGCTTCATGCGCGGGCGGCGTGGCCTTCCACCGCATGTTCTTCGGGCTGTATAAACCGCAGTGTCAACACTCCGAGAGCGATTGTAAGAGCTAAAGTTACGGCGCCGGTGGCGACATGAGCGACTGTGAAGCCGACCATTACCGCCGGAGTAGCCGCGGCAAATGTCATTCGCGACAGGTACGCGGCGATTCCCAGCACCACTTGTAGCAGAGTGATCCCCGCCAGCGCGCTAGCGGTGCGCCGCAGGAGCGGACTTTCTGAATACTGGGTCAGCACGATCACGGCTAAGTAGACCAGCATCAGCGCCACAACGAAAGCACCAAGAATGTGCGGCATGATTCCCATCGTCTTGTGGCGGAATGCGGCGCCTAGCGCAACCTGCGCCAGCGTCAAGGCCGGAGCAACGATCGCGAGAGAGCGCATGCTGGGCCATCCCCTGTCAACGAAAGTCGCTTTCTCCTCGCTCCAGGCCCGTGAAGTGAAAATCGCCGTCAGAAACATCGTCGAGAAAAACAGCTGCGCGATGCAGGCGTGCAGGATGCTGATCGTTTTGGGAAGCAGATACAACACCGTGATCCCACCCAACAGTCCCTGAGCAATGACCATAGCCAAGGCGATCCAGCCGAGCCGGCGTAGCCATCTGCGCTTCTCCCGCCTTTGGAGCCATACCGCGAGAACAATTGTGAGGAACCCCACGGCCGTAGCTATCATACGATGGCCGTGCTCGAAAAACACGCCACCTTCCATCGGCGGCATTACCTTACCGTAGGAGAGTGGCCAGTCCGGCACGGAGAGGCCGGCTTCAAGCGACACCACCATCCCGCCGGCGACTACCAAAAGGAGGGTCGCAGCTGCTAAAAAGACCGTAAAGCGATGCAGTGCCTGATTTTCCATCACAGCGGGGTAGACTCTTACGGGACGCTGTTTACAGTCTAGCGCGATTTCGTACGGTTTCGCGAGATTAATTA
>CAYTVP010000448.1:0-3609 GCA_964441675.1 uncultured Solibacteraceae bacterium
TGCACAACAACTTCGTCTGATAGGGAGACCGGTGTCACGCTCTCGGCCGTAAAGACGTCAAAACTTACGATACGTCCCATTGCGTTGTAAGCAGGGAACATTCTTGAGATCGTAAACGTCCCGGTTTTCAAGTCACTATTGCCATTGATAGAACTAAGTTCCGAAGAAAGGGGGAACGTTTCGACGCTTGCGCCAGCCCGGATCGGTACGTCGAGCCGCTCCGAGAACTCATAGTTATCTATGCATTGGTTAGGGACATAACAAGAATGAAATATCAAATCCGCTTGTACGGTTTGAAGCGGAATCCCGCATAAGAAAATTGCCATCAAAACGGTTCGCGACATACTCTCTCCTTCCAGCTACAACGGTCCAAGGATGCCCCGGATACTATCATCACCTCCAGCCTGATCCAATGGGCTGGCGGCCGGCGCGCTACTCCATACGCGACCGGCGATCGCGGATAGACTACAAAACTCTCCGGGGGCGTCAATCCGCGAACGAAACGAAATTCCCGTTTTCAGCTGACTGACTGGGATTCTTCAGCATGGGCGCGTGGTCAAGATAAACGGCTGGTTCCGTCAGTGAACCAGCTCGGATGTATTCTTCTCGTATGACTGGCGCCATGGACCGAAGACTCTTTCTAAATGCGCTTGCCGCGGCCCCGGCGATTGCCGGGCTTCCCGCTACAGCATCACGACCGCCGCGAAAGGTGATCGTCGGAACGGTGATGCAGGCCTTCTGGGTCGAACAGTATCCCGGAGTGACACGGCGGCTCGGGGAGCTCTCGGGTATCGTCGATGACATGCAGAACGAGTCGCGGCGGAACCACGGCCGCGGGCTCGATGTAGCGATTCTGCCCGAAGTGGCGGTGACGGGGGAAGCTTCGCGTAAGAGCCGCTTTCGGGCGGTTCCGCTGGAAGGCGAGTTTGGCGAAGTCTTCACCGCGAAGGCGCGCGAGCATCGGTGTTACATCGTAGCGCCGACTTACCTTCAAGAGAGCGGGGGTGGCATATCGAATGCCGCGGTACTGTTCGGACGAAAGGGCGAAGTGGCAGGTATCTACCGTAAAGTGCACTTGGTGGTTTCACCCGGAGGTACCGACTTCGAGAACGACTGCACGCCAGGCAGTGCCGTTCCCGTGTTCGACTGTGATTTCGGCAAACTGGGCATCCAGATCTGCTACGACATTGAGTTCGACTACGGCTGGAACGAGCTGGCGCGCAGCGGCGCCGAACTGATCGCGTTTCCCACGCAGTCGCCGCAAACGAGCCAGCCTGCGTTTCGCGCGATGCACAACCGCTGCTATATCGTTTCGAGCACGTGGCGCACGAACGCAACCATATTCGAGCCGACGGGCAAGATCGCGGCGCAGATACGGCCGCCGGATCGAGTTCTTGTACAAGAACTCGATCTCAGCTACGCGATCCTGCCTTGGCACCCAAAGTTGCAGAAAGGTGAGGCGCTGCGATCGAAATACGGCGACAAGGTGGGTTTCCGGTATTACGAGGACGAAGATTGCGGTCTCTTCTGGTCGAACGATCCCAGGACGCCGATTGCGGAGATGGCCAAATCGATCGGTGTGCCCGAGGCGGAGGCGTCGCTCGAGCGAGTGCGAGGTATCTACCGCGAGAAGCGTGTGGCCGGATACAGGTAGCGCCGCCTCAACCCGGACTAAATATGAGCCAATCTCAACTGACGCGACGGACGGCTGCGGCGCTGATCGCCGGCTTCCCGGCCATTGCGCAGCAGCGGCGTCGTCCGAACATTCTTTTCGTCATGACGGATGACCATCCGGCAGATCGGATGAGCTGCGCCGGACACACGATCGTGAAGACACCCCATATGGATCGCTTAGCGGCCGAAGGGGTACGGTTCGGCAACTGTTTCGTGACAAATTCGCTGTGCGCGCCGGCACGCGCTACTGCCTTGACCGGCTGCTTCTCACACATCAACGGTGTGCGCGGCAATTCCGAGGCGAAGGACGCGCCACTCGAGTACATTGGCAGCAACATCGTGACATACCCTGAGCTTTTACAGAAGGCCGGGTACCGCACAGCTGTAGTGGGAAAGTGGCACTTGAACGATCCACCAAAAGGTTTCGACTACTCCTGCGTTCTGCCGGGCCAGGGACTGTACTTCGATCCGGACTTCATTGAGAACGGAGTGCGCAAGAAGCTGCAGGGCTACGCGACGGACATCACGACGGACAAGGCGCTCCAATGGCTGGATGGGGCGGGGCGCGATAGGGGAGGGCCCGATGGGGCGGGGAAGGACCCGTGGTTGCTGGTGTACCAGCACAAAGCGCCTCACCGCCCTTTCCAGCCGGCACCGCGACACGCAAAGCTGTGGAGTGATATCGAATTACCGTATCCGGACACCTTTAACGATGATTACGCCACCCGCAAGCTGGCGAAGGAAGCGGAAGACATGCGCTTCGAGATATCGCTGGCGGGCGACTACCCGGACCTGCCGAAGGGGCTCACGCCCGGCGAGAAGAAGCGATGGATTTACCAGCGCTTTGTAAAGGACCACTATCGGGCTACTGTAGGCGTGGATGAGAACCTGGGGCGCGTGCTCGACTACCTCGACAAACACAAGCTGACCGAAGATACCGTGGTGATTTACACCTCCGACAATGGGTTCTTTCTGGGTGAACACGGCTGGTACGACAAGCGTTGGATGTACGAACCGTCTCTGCGAATTCCGTTACTGATGCGATACCCTCGCCTCGGCGCAAAAGGGCGTGTCACTGCCGCGTTCGCGCAGAACATCGACTTTGCCCCAACGATACTCGACTTAGCGGGCGTTCCGGTGCCTCAGCAGATGCAGGGGAGAAGCCTGCGTCCGATTTTGAAAGGTGACACCCCGCGGGATTGGAGACAGTCGGTCTACTACACCTACTATGAGAACTCCTGGGCCCTGCTGGCCGGAAAAGGACGAGAGGCGCTAAGCGATCCCTCGTTCGCTTACTTCACGCCGCACCGCGTCTCGCCGCACCGCGGAGTGCGAACGAACCGCCACAAGCTGATCGAGTACTACGGCGAGGGTGACTATTGGGAGTTATTCGACCTCGAAAACGATCCTCACGAACTGCGCAACGTCTATGGCAACGCCGCCTATGGCAGCGTGACGGCTACGTTGAAGTCGGAGTTGGAGCGGTTGCGCAAGCAATACCGGGACACCTGACGATCTCCGCCTCCAGACTCTTCGCCGAAGCCTCGCCCGCGAGGTTCTTAATCTGGTACGGATCTTTGTCCAGGTCGTACAGCACCCACGGCTTGTCCTGATACCGGGCGTACATGTAGCGATCCGTGCGGACACCGCGCCAACCGCCGCTCGTGCCGTCACCGGAGAAGGGACCGAAGATCTGGAAGAATGCGGAATTGGGGTCACCGCGCTTGCCGCTGAGAATGGCAGGAGCGAGGTTCTCCCCCTGCATCTCTTTTGGCGGCATCAGGCCAGCCAAGCCAAGCATCGTCGGTGCGAAATCCACATGCGTGAAGAACTGGTCCGATCGTGTACCGGGCTTGATCCTGCCAGGCCAGCGAAAAATTCCGGGCACCTTGATCGATTCCTCCCACGGCTTCCGCTTCTGCCGCTCGCCCTGCG
>CAYTVP010000449.1:0-3599 GCA_964441675.1 uncultured Solibacteraceae bacterium
TGGACCGGTGCCCGACCGGGAATTGCCCGCGCTGTACTCCGGCGCAGTGGCCTGTTTTTATCCGTCCCTGTATGAAGGATTTGGGCTGCCGGTGTTGGAGGCGATGCAGTGCGGGGCAGCCGTTGTCACTTCACGAGATCCCGCGGTGATGGAAACGGGCGGTGAAGCCGCCATTGCTATCGATGCGGGCGACACAAAGGCCTGGGCAGAGATCATGCGACGTCTTTTGACGACCCCTGATCTGGTGGCCGAACGCCGCGAATTGTCGTTGCGCCGCGCAGCCGAGTTCACATGGTCCCGGACAGCGCACGAAACATACGAAGTGTATTGTGCCGCTCTCCGGCTTTTCCCACATGCGTAATGCGCTGGTGATCGCACCCGAGGCGCCTTATCCGATGCACGGCGGTGGACCGTTGCGCACGGTCTCGCTGATCGAGTATCTGCGACGGGATTGCGATGTGGATCTGGTGGTATTCGAAGAAACCGGCCCGATCCCAGTGCCGGCGGACCAGTTTCGAAGAATTCTCCGGCTTCAGCTGCCTTTCCATTCGAAGACCTTTACCGCCCGTGTCGCGCGCAACGCTCTTCGATTAGTCCGGCGAGTTCCACCGCTGGTTGACCGGTTCACCGGTTTCTCTCAAGAGCTCGGGGAGTGGCTCACCGGTCATCACTACGACATCGCCGTGGTGGAACATTTCTGGGCCGCGCCGTATGTTCATCTTTTACGGAAGCACGCCCGCCGGGTTGTGATCGATCTTCACAACATCGATTCAGTACTGCTGGCGCAGATTGCACCGTTGTTCACATCCGTCGCCACCGCATGGGAGCGCCGCCTCCTTCCGATGTTCGACTCGATTCTGGTGCCGTCCATGGAGGATGCGCGGAGAGTTGGCCTGCCCGCAGTCATCTATCCGAATGCAGTTCCGCCACGCGAGACACCACCGCGAGGGGTCGATTTCGCGATCGCAATGAGCGCCAATTTTAACTTTCCGCCGAATGCGGAAGGATTAGAGTGGCTTCGGAACGAGGTATGGCCCTTGGTGCATCAGCGGTTCCCTACGCTCGAACTGCGGCTGATCGGCAAGGGCATCCGTCCGGTAGACGACGCCGTTGCGGAACTGGCAAGAGCCCGGCTGGCCGTTGTACCCATCCGCAGCGGATCCGGGACTCGTCTCAAGATTCTCGAAGCCTGGCAGGCCGGGATCCCGGTCGTTTCTACCTCCCTGGGGGCTGAGGGACTAGGCGCACGCCATGAGCAGCATCTTCTGATCGCGGATGATTCGCGTGCGTTCCAAGACGCGGTGGCGCGTGTACTCGAAGATACCGCGCTAGCGGATCACCTCGGCCATCAGGGTAAATGTTTTCTAGAAGATACATACACTTGGCCTCGCGTCTGGCAGCGGCTGGACGAAGCCGGAGGCATCTAACCGCTACACTATAATCGTGATTGACGCATGCGGATTGCCATAGACGCTCACTCACTGGGGCGAAAACAAACTGGCAACGAAGCGTACGTTCGCAATCTTCTCCGGGAGTTTGCGGTCTTCTCCGCGCACGAGTTCGTCGCTTATATAGCTGAAGGCGCGGAAGAAAAAAACCTTCCGCGGAACATCCTCAAGAGGCGAGTCTCGGACAATCCGTGGATTCGTCTTGGTTTCGAGTTGTCGAGCGTCGCCGGGCGTGACGAACCGGACTTGCTTCACGTTCAGTACACAGCGCCCTTGATCTCGCGTGTCCCGACGGTGGTGACGCTTCACGACGTCAGCTACCTGGAACACCCGGAATATTTCTCCCTCCCTCGCCGGATGCAGCTTCGCTCAACCGTGGCACGTTCGCTGCGGAGTGCCGCAAGGGTCATCGTTCCGAGCCGGTTCTCCTATGACCGGGTACTGGCACACTACGCCATCCCCGAGGAACGGGTAACGGTGATCTATAACGGAGTGGACCCCCGATTTCGCCCGCTGCGGCGAGAAGCAGCCGCTGCGGTCGTCGAAGAACGCCTTGGCTTCTCCGCGCCGTACATCTTGACGGTGGGCGACTTGCAAGTTCGAAAAAACCAGGTACGGTTGATTCACGCGTTTCGAGACCTTGTGCGATCGCGACCGGATCTGCCGCACCATCTCGTCCTCGCCGGAAAGGCAGCCCGCGGTGCATTGGACGTTCAGGAAGCAGCGCGGCAGTCGGGCGTCCACGATCGGATCCACTTCACCGGCTTTGCATCGGACGAGGACATCACGCATCTGTACGCCGGGTGCGACGTCTTCGTATTTCCGTCGCTCTACGAGGGCTTTGGACTGCCCGTTCTTGAGGCCATGGCAAGCGGCCGGGCGGTTGCATGCTCGAATACCTCCGCTACTCCGGAGGTTGCCGATTCCGCCGCCCTGTTGTTCGATCCTTACTCCGTCCCCGAGATCAGCCGCGCCATGCTGGACCTGCTGGTTCACCCGGAATTGCGGGGCCGGATGGAGCGCCTCGGTGCGCAGCGCGCTGCCCGGTTCAGCTGGCGCTCGGCGGCGGAACAGACGATTGCTATCTACGAGAGCGTGGCCGGACGCCGTCCAACGCCAATGGTTGCGAAAGTAGGGACATGAAGTTGTTGTCCGCCATCGCAGCCATGCTGCTGACTACCGGAATCTCGTTGTCGCAGGAAACCCTACGGTATTCCATCAACTGGCCGACTGGGTTGAGCCTGGGCGAAGCGGAGATGAATTCCAATCCGTCCAGTTCCGGCAAGGATGTGTCCACGCGCCAGGAATTCCAGTTCCGGCTGGACGCATCCATTCCTGGCTTTGCAATTACCGACTTCTATCGTTCTCTCGCATCCGCCCAGTTCTGCTCCATCGAATTTGAGAAACAGGTACGGCACGGATCGAAACAAACGGAGGAGAAGACAACTTTTCATCCTGAGCAAGGCATCGCAACGCGATGGACCGAACGCGGCGGAAAGTCCGACATTCCAGTTTCACAGTGCGCCAAAGATGGACTGACGTTTCTCTACTGGCTGCGGGACGAGTTGCAACGCGGACGGCTTCCCGCGCCCCAAACGATCTTATTTGGTGCGCCGTATCGGCTTTCTCTCCGGTTCAGCGGAGCCCAGGAAGTTCTGGTTAGCGAGAAGCGGCAAACAGCAGACCGGCTGGAGGCGGTTGCGGTCGGACCAAAGTCAAATACCCGATTCGATCTTTTCTTTTCGCGCGGCCCCGAGCGAAAGCTTCTGATGGTGCGTGTTCCATTCGCCATGGGAACCTTTTCCATGGAGCTTGTCGAATAGAGTGCGCCTTGCCTATTTTTCGCCGCTTCCGCCGGCGCGAAGCGGCATTGCCGACTATTCGGCCGCGCTGCTCGACTGTCTGAAGACCAGGGCCGACGTGGACGTTTTCTCAAGCGCCCCGCCGGTATTCGACCCGCCACGCTACGACGCCCTGCTCTATCAAATCGGAAACAATGCGGACCATGCGTTCGTGTACGACATGGCCATGAAACATCCGGGGACAGTCGTGCTGCATGAAGCCAATCTGCACCACTTGATCGCCGACGTGACCATTCGCCGGAACGATTGGGATGCCTATCTCCGCGAAGTGGAGTTCGACGGCGGCGAC